>JBPCXM010000351.1:0-16990 GCA_051008535.1 Pseudomonadales bacterium
TGGGCTTTTTCTTTTCAACCGGCTTTTCCTTTTTCACCTCGGGTGGTGGAGGTGGTGGTGGAAGCTGTTTTTTCTCCAGTATAATTTTTGCTAGCTGTGGCGGAATTTCTTCCAGCTCTTCACGTTCAATTTCCGGTACGGGGAGCAGCGGGACAACAACACCCACTATCACGAATAGCAGCAGTGCGATGCGTATATATTTACGAAACTTGTCGTCGTCTTCTTTTGTAGCCGACCAAGGCAGAAGCAAAACCGGGCCGCGCGCCATTAGCATCGTCGTCACGGTTAGCTCTCCTGCACCAGAGACGGATCGACCGGTTCTTCTACTCTGTTAACCGCCAGGGAAATATTACGGAACTCCGCCTTGGCGCAGGTGGTCATAACGCGCTTCAATAACTGGTAAGGTACTTTTTCATCACCCAAAATAGTCACCGCACGCCCCTTGGCCTGCTCTTCTTCGCTGAGCTGTGGCCGGCGTGAGCTTAAGTACTTCAGCTCTTTGTCGAGTGTGGGGATAACCAAGTCGCTTGAACTTAAGACTTCAGCTACATCGGCCACCTTGCGGCCCTGCACGATCAAGTCTTTATTGTTGACCATGACGACCACGGTGTTTTTCGGTTTTTGCTTGGCCACCGACTCGGGCAGCTTAATGTTTTTGTTAGACTCTAATACTTCAACTTCGGACGAATTCACCAACAGGAAAAACACCAGGATCGTGAAGATATCCATCAGTGATACCAGGTTCAGGCTGGAAGCTTTCTTCAACCGTTCCTGGTGCCTGACTCTACGTTTTGCGTGCCCGGAATGCTTCATTTGCTTGCGACCTCGGGCGGCAACTCAGGCGCGTCACCCAGGGAAATTTCCGGAAACAATTCGGCGTCTACCACCGAGCCGGCAACAACGGCTTTGAAAGAACGCGAGGCATCCATCAAGCTGACGATAGTTTGGTAGTCGGTATCCTGCTCGGACAAGATAGTAATATCTCGTTTTTCCTTAAACTCAGTACCGTTTTCCTCCGCTTCCTTCTCACCAGCCTCGCGGATCAATCGTTTTACCTGTTGCAACACATCAGAAAGCATGTCGTAATCATAATCGTCACGCTTTTTGCGCGCTTTGTTATCACTCGCACCGGAAACAGCCGTAGCGGACTCGTCGATTGGTTTGATGGGTATGCGCCTCACTAGAAAACCACGCGGATAATAGATCTGTAGTTCGTTTTTGCGAACGACGAGCTCAAGGTGTTTGTCCACTTCCGGGGTATCGGCGCTGGTCGCCGCGTCGGGCAGGGTAAGCTCCAACACAGTAATCTGCGAAAATACCATGGTCATTAACAACACGGGAACCAGCACAATCATCAGGTTCATGAATGCCGTGATGTTCAGTTCGGCATCTTGGTGATGCCGTTGGCGAAGTCGACGCATAGCGAGGTCGTCTTATTCTAGGCTTTGCGTGGATCGGTGGTGCGCGACTTCGAAGTCACAACTTTGCTATCACCCAACAAGTTGAGAAACTTCACACCGGCCATTTCCAGACTGTCGACAATCTCCGTGGTTTTTGATTGCAAGAACGCATGCAATAACAACAGGGGGATAGCGACCATCAAGCCAAACGCCGTGGTGTTCATCGCGACCGAAATACTCTGCGATAGCAATGTCGCTTTCTCGGCTGGGTCAGCGTTGGCGACCGCGGTAAATGCAGCGATCAGACCAATAATGGTTCCGAGCAAGCCGAGCAAGGTGGCAATATTCGCCAGCGTCGCCAAATAAGGCGTGCGTTTTTCCAGACGGGGTAGCGCTTCTAGCACGCCTTCGTCCATCGCGTATTCGACTTCATCGCGACGCTGTGTGGTTGCCGTGCGCGCCACGCCGGCGGCAATAATCCGTGTTACTGGCGCCCTCGACTTCTGCGCAATGTTGAGCACACCGCGATAATCACGTTGTTGCAACAACGGCAGCATTTTGTTGAATGCGCGCTGATTGGTTGTCTTTGCTGCCGCCAGAAAAATATACCGCTCAATTGCGATAGCCAGACCTACCGCTAACACAATCGAGATGGGATACATAAACGGGCCGCCATTTTGAAAAAATGCGACTATGGTTGAATACGTGTCCATGCCTTTACCCTTAACTTACAATTAACTCATTAGTTGCGAACCAACACCGAAGCATTTTTCGTTGCCACTCCGATGCAGCTACGCAATGCTTTTACCAGCATTATGTGGCTACACGTTAATGCTGCACTGCTACCTACAAGTGTAGCCGCAACTCGCTAATCTGCGCTCGCGGCCAATTCTAAAATTAAACAATGTGACAGCTTACTTCGACAAAATGCCGCCCGCCGACTCCCGTTCACCCTTAGACAACACCTCAAAGTATTTCAATTCACGTTGAAAAACATCGCGGTCTATGGGCGTTAATACGTTGTCTATCAATCCGTTAACCGGACGGTCGAGTCCCTCTGGGCTACCTGGTTGCTGCCACGGCACAATATAAAGCACGCGTGGTTGCTCGCGATTACCTTTAAACGTACCCTGCAGATTGAGCTCATCTTCTGAGTGTGCTACTTGCACGCCAAGACCTAGCGCCAAAACGCCTGGCAATAAGATGTTCAGATTTTTTGCTTTCATCGGCTAGCCACCTTGATGCGACGCTGCAAATCAATGATCCAGCCGGCAATTGTTTTGTCTGGCTCGCTTTGCAGTTGCTGATAATTTTGGTAGTGCTGCAACGCAGACTCCATTTCGCCCATATAAAGCTCGTACAAAATACCCAAGTTTAATTGAATGCTCGCATAACCTGGCCAGATTTCGATCGCTTGCAGGAAGGTTTTTTCGGCTTGCTTGAATTCGCCCTGCTCCCGGTGCAGCAGCGCGAGTTGATTATACGCTTCCTGATTACTCGGGTTCACCTCGATAGCATGTGAAAAATGCTGTTTGGATAACTCAAAATCGCCCTTTTGGCGCGCGATGATACCCAAATTAAGGTGTGGGCCGGACAGCCTCGGATAATTATTAACCAGATTATTAAATGCAGACTCCGCCTCCGACCAGTTGTTATTTTGCATGGCAGCAACGCCCTGCTGAAACTGCTGTTTCGCGGCATCGTTAGTGCGAGGAATCTTTTCGTAGTACGGATTGGGTGGCAGTACCGGCACCACCTCTCCGCCTTGCTCGGCCACTTCCACAGCGGACGGCTGCGGCGCTTTGGCTGGTTTGTCGGTGATCGTAGAGCACGCTCCCAAACCTAGCAGCAGCGTGATAGTAAGGCAGCGTCGCAGCGATACAGTTAACGCTTTATTGAATAGCATCGCTGTACGCCCTCTTTCTTTCGAGTTTGTTGTAGCGCCCGGGGACGAGTTTACCCAGCGAACGAAAGCTTGCTTTCACCCAACTATCGTAAACGCCCGACCAACTGCGCTGTGCGTTAGTTTCGTGTATCTCAATGGCCTCCTCTTCAAACGGATAAGCCTGCTCTTCCAATAGTACCTCGTATTGTTCCTGCTCCAGCGCCGACAGCTTCTTGGGTCGCTGCGAGCGCATCAAGTCCTGGCTTAGCCGCGTGTAGATCTCACCGATATTATAGTTTGCCTGCGTGGCAAATTCCTGCACCCCATAGTCCGCGGTTTTTGTGTACGCTTGCAACGCCTTTTTGAGCACCTTTTTCTTTTTCTTCAGACTCGTTTTCAACGGTAATTTCAAACTGACAGCATTAAATTGATCGCGTGCCTCATCGGCAAATAGCATGGACGCCTGTGCTGCGAGATGTTTGGAGCGATCGTTGCGTGCTGCTCCCGCGCGCGCGTCGGCGTTGATGATTTTGCGTAGCCAGCGGCGTTTTTCGCTGGTCTGATTCAACGCCGTATGCAGTTCGGTAATTTTGTGCATGGCCTCGATGCGTTCATCGAACGGTTCAGGGAACTGGTTTACATAGCGATCGTATTGTCGAATTGCACGCCGTTCGTCTCCGGACTTTTCGTACAACTCGGCCGCCAGATACGTCGCGTCGCGTTTGTTTTCGGGGTCTATGTTATTAGCCAACATATAGTTCAGCTCGTCCGCTGCGGCGCGCCATTGCTCGTTCTCTTGGTAGGCCAACACTAGCTTCGCCGGCACTTGTTGCGACAGTTCATGATCTGGGTAGTTACTGCGGAAGCGTTTTAGCACGGTAATCGCGCGCGGCCACTGTTTTAAACTCAGCAAGTGTGTGGCCGCATCAAACTCGGCATTCACCTGCACCGTAGAACCCGGTGCTATTTGCGCGACGCGTAAAAACTGGTCAACACTGGCGCTGGTATTACCTTCGGCGAGTAAACTCTCAGCTTGCTTGTAAACGCTGGCGGCGAGGTTCTCGTTAATTTCTTTACGGCGTTTGTCTTTCTCCGGCAGCAAGGCATAAACACGTGTGTAGGCCTGCTCAGCAGCGCGGTATTGCTGCAATTCAAATTCGGCATGGGCCAATACCAGCCACCCGCCTAGTTCGAGCGTTTTGCTAATAGGCGTACCCCAATTGACCAACTTGGTCGCATTTTGCTGCGCCAGTTCATACTGTTTATCGGCCAACAAGTCTTCAGCGGCGCGGGCAAGCACGGTTGGAGCTCGGGAATCGTTGGGAAACGTTGTGCCAAAACGCGCTGCGCTGTTGATTTTGCGTTTCTGTATGGCATCTTTTTCCGCCTCTGGTACGCGATCAATGTTCTTGTCGTAGGCTAGCAGCGCCGCATAACCTGCCTCGGTGCGGTTTTTCTCGCCTTGAAATTCGTAAGCAATGTATTCGTAAGATTTAATCGCAGCGGCGTAGTCTTCTGCTTCATACTGGCTCTCGGCTAACAGAAACCAGATTTCCTCAACTTTTTTGTCGAGCGGAAAGGTGTCGATAAATTCCTGATACCAGCGACCTGCCGTTCGGAAACCCTGCTGAATATCAGCTTGGGCGAAATTGAGCTTCTTCCTGGCGCGTTCGTCTTTCGCTGCCTGCCACAGTTTGTTTTGCTGTTGCGCGGTCGCATGTGAATTCTTCGCCAGCTCATCCAGATACTGATGCAGGTGCGGTTCAATCTCAGCGCGCACTTCCGGCCCCTTCGCCTTCCAGTACTCGCTGGTAATACCATAACTCACGACGAAGCTCTCTTTTGCCGGCATAATCTCGGTGGGGAAATTGCCTTTCTCGTAGGCTTCAATTTGTTTAACGTGATAGCGCGGCGCGACATCGCTACTACTGTAAGTAGCGACAAATGTTTTGTATGTATCAGCCGTATCTTTGTAACGTTTCTTGCTCAAATAAAGTTCGCCAAGACGCTGGTATAACAATGGCTCGTAATGGCGCCGACCTTGTTCAGCAATCAGTTGTTGAATCGATTGCGGACCATCCAGATACGAAAATATAATCGCCACGACGCGCAAGGCATCTTCAATCAATTCCCGCTGAGTTTTCGCCAACTGTTTTAACGGTGCACCTGCCGGTAGGGTACGATCTAGAGCCTGCAAAAATGACGGTAGCGCGTCTTCGTAACGGTTGCGTTTAAACTGCGTCCAGCCAAGCATATACAAGGCATTGTCGTAATACGGTGTTTGCTCGCCAAAACCGATTGCGCGTTCATACGCTGCCTGCGCCCCTCGATAGTCACTGTTGGAAAACAGTGTTTCGCCACGCCGGAAGAAAGCCTCTACGGCATATTCTGAATTCGGATATTGGCTGACTAGTGTTTCCAACACTACGTTCGACTCATCCGAGCGGCCATCAAGGTCGTAGGCCTTCGACAATTGGTACAGCAAGCGATCGTTGCCGGCACGCTCGGGAAACTCAGCCAGTAACTCTTCGTACAGCTTGATTACGTCGGTATAGTAATGCTCGAGCTTGGCCTCGTCCGTCGCGCTGGCGCCAAATTGTTTGTTCTCATTGTCCAACATCATCAAACCACCGAGGCGTGCCTTTGCGGCAGCTTTTACGTCGGGGTCCTCGACAACGCTGAGCAATTCCAAATAACTCTGCATTACTTCTGCCGCGGTCTTTTCGGGCAAGCTGCGATCAATCGTCGGTGGCTCAACCGGCTCGAGATCGGCCAGCGTTTTGTCCGGCTCGAGAGCGGCTTCACCCGGCAGCATGGAGCAGCCGCTGAGCAGCAATGAGAGCAGCATAATCCGCATACCGAATTTCACTGCTCGCCTCCCCCGCTGGACTCAAGCGCGCGTCGGGTTCCAGTGTCATACAAGCGCGCAATCGCTAGCCGGGCCTGCGACAAATACGCAGCAATATTGAGCCGTTGCTTACCTAATTCAGCGCTGGCCAATTCGGCCAGGTAGCGGCGCGCCGCGACGATGGTTTTCTCGCTCTGCGCGCGTGCAGCCTGCAGCTGCAATTGCCCTGAACGCACACGTTTTTGTGCACTTTGCGTGTCTGAAGTCACCAGCAGGTTTTGCACCTGCGCTTTTGTAGCCGACGCCTTATCTAGGGTGACCTTGCTCTCGCTCAGCGCTTTCTTCGCTGCACGCAAATTTTCCGGGTATCGTTCGGCGGCCTGCCACAACAGCACACCCCGCAGCATATTCAGCCGTTGTTGTTCTTCCGCAATATCTGCGCCGCCGCTCTGGGCGTCGCTAAGCATGGTTTGAACGGCGGCGAGCTTGCGCACTTTAGCTTGTTCTTCATTGGGTAGCAGGGCTAAAACTGCCTCCGCCTTCTCAATTGCAGCGACGCGGGTGGATAGCTGATCATATTGTTGTTTAAGTTCTGACACTTGCTCCAAGGCGCGCTGGTCGGTTCCAGTGCGCTTCTCGTCGCGCGCAATCTGATAACTTTCTACGGCGTAGGAAAAAGTGGCGACCTTGTCTTCCCAACGTTGCAAATTGGCTTGCATCGCATAGGCGTCACGCAGGTCCATGAGTCCCGACTGAAATTTGTGTTGCGCAATCAGATGCGCCAGATACGGCGTTTGCGGCTTAACGTCGAGGTCATTGCCGGTGACGATCCAGTTGCTGGCTTCAGCGCCCATTTCGCGCACAAACAACTTTATGATATCCGCATCCTTCAATGTTGCCAACGCTCGGTCGATGCGTTGCAGCTCAATTTCGTAGGCAGCAGCCGAACGTTCAAATTCTTCCAATGCTTGCCGTTCGGCACCCAATTGTTCGTAGGCAAAAGGAATAGCGAGATAAGACTCTTGCACGCTGGGACTGATCAATGATTGCTCGGATAAACGCTGCCACGGCGTCAACGCCAGTTTATAATCTTTAAGCTCTGCCGCTGCCCAGCCGTAACCCAGCATCGCCTGCGATGCATAAGGGCCTTGCAGGCGCACGCTTTTGAAGGCCTCAATGGCATCGGCCTGGTGTCCGCCCCTCAATAATACATAGCCCGCAGCGAGATTGGCACGATCATTTAATGCCTTCAGTTCATCGCTGTCATTGGAATACTCATCCAGTTTGGCGAACGCCGCTGTTGCCTGTTGCGAAGTGTTACCCTGATCGGCATTTTCTGATGCATATGCCACGCCCAAGTTGAAACGCGCATATGGCTGCCAAGGTGATTCGCTGTCGAGTTTGTCGATACGTTGCCGGGCGCGATCTAGCTGGCGAGCGTTAATTAGGAGATTCGACGTGAGAAATAAAAACTCGTCACGTAAATTGGTGGGTAGATCGTCGTTAATTTTGTCAAAGCTATTGGCGGAACGCTCAAATTCTGCGCGTTGATAAGCGATCTTGCCCAGATAGAACCAAGCCTGGTCGCGCACGGCCGGGTCTTTGTAGTCAGCTAGCAATCGATTAAAAATTTCCTCAGCACTGCGGTCCATGCCATACGACAGCTTTATGCCGCCTTCCATCAAATCAGGATGGCTGCTGTGACCCTGAATACCGCCACGTTTGCGCTCGACTTCCAGCTCAGTTAAAGCCTGTAAATAATTATGCTGGAAATATTCGTACAGCATAACGCCGTAGCCCAGGTCTTGCACTGTGCTGCGCGCTTTGACTTTCTCGACAGTTTCGGCGGCACCGACCAATGGCATAAGCACTAGCCAAGAAACGCTCAGCGACCAGCACGCGCCACGCCTGAAGCGTCGCGAGTTTAAGCTAGAGAGCCTCTGAACAAGTCTCGAAAAAAGCACGCTACTGCCACTCTTTTACCGTAAATTCCGGTTGGTGCATGCGCTCGGAGTCGTTGATTTTTAGCTCCAGGTACTTCGCATCGCTATCTTTTTCAAAGCGGTAACTGGTCGCGCGCTTATAGTCGCGCCCCTTGGGCCCGCGGCCGGTGAAAAAAGCGCTGACTTCATGCTCGCCATTGCGTACATTGCCAACGTACAAACGCTGCACACCGCCACGAAACAGGGCATCGATTTGGCGGTCGGTGTATAAATAATTGGCTACGGTTTTGTTATCGATTTTTAGCTGTATGGTATCAAGCTGAAAAAACTCGCCAACGTCCATAGACACAAAAAAAGCAACCTGGGTGTTGGCGGGAAACAACAGTTCTTCTTCCAGAATGAACAAATCCCGATTCAGCTTGATCACCGTTTTCTTCAGGTCTTGAACCTGGTCCGCCACGCTGGCGATCTCTTCTTGCGCGGTAACGCAATGGCTCAGCAGCAGCAGCGTGATCATCAAAAACTTAGACATAGTGGCTTCCTAAATCAGTACTTTTTTTGCACGGCGAAGGTAAACTTACACTGCATCATTCTATCAATAACTCTTTGACCTTTTTGCTGTACAGTTTTTCATCGCCGGGCTTATAACCCAGGTGCACATAGCGGATGTTACCGTCGCGGTCTACCAATACTGAACTCGGCATTGATGCTACCTTGTAGGTGTCAACAATCTGCTGCTTGGAGTCGAACAATACCGGAAAACTGAGCTTAAGCTGCTCGGCAATGTTTTGTGCTTTGGCACGGTCTTTCTCCAAATCGACGTTGACTCCCAGCAGAGTAAAACCGGCCTTCTTGTAGCGCTGGTACATTTTGTTCAACAGCGGCATTTCCTGTCGACAAGGGCCGCACCAACTTGCCCAAAAATTTACTAGAACAACTTCACCGCGATATTCGCTAAGCCTTAAATTGGCGCCACTGATACTGGGCAAAGTAAAATTTGGCGCCTGCTGCAACTGTTGCTTCGCCGAGCTAACATGCGGCAGACTAAGCGCCGCGACTAATAAAATCCTCCACGCACCGGAGCGTAACTTCGTGAATTTTTGCATACCAAAACCTCATACCGCTAAAAAAAGAAACTCACTCCGGCCCTGAATTCAAAATTATGTTTTAGTTCTTCTTTACCCAAAATATCATTGTCGAACATAAAATCCCGCGCTTCGGCCCGCAGGCTAATCGAATCCGTTAGCAGCAAGCGAATACCGAATCCGATATTAAACGTAAACTTGTCGTCGCCAACAAACTCGGTATTACCTAAACCGCTTATCACATAAAAAGCGGAAGGAAGTACGTATTTATCGAGGATAAATATTTCCCCTGGCAGCACGTTAATTCCCACTGACAAGCTGTAGTACTTAACGTCTTCTTCCTGCCGCGGAAAGATAGGTGTTCCAATACGACGGAACGGTGTATCCAACACCTCGGCTTGCGCATAGTTAGCCTCAATAAACGCGTCTTCCGTCACGTGATAATCAAAAAACACACCTTAGGCGTCCGATGTGTTGAAATCATCTATATTAAGACCGCCGTAATGCAGACCTATTTCAAAATTCTCGGCGTCAATTTTTGGCACCGAATATTCTTCGCGCTCCATGTCAGAAGGAATAACTTCACTCTCATTCGCTTCAGGCAGCTCTTGCGCGGCGCTATTTAACGAATAGACCAATGTCGCTATGCAAAAAAACGTGAACCCCTTCACAACTTATCCCAACCTTTAAAAGAAGAAGGATAAGCCAATGTTGTACTCGTTCTGACCATCATTTTCATCGCCTTCTAGTAAGTTATAGCGTTTATATTCCGCCCTGACCACTAAAGATCGCGTTAAATAGAACCGCGTTCCAAAACCAAAATTATAGAAATTGCTCTCAGTCTTTTCCGAGCTTATCAAGCTGCGATTGGGATCATAGTAGTTACGACCAACACCGGCGCTTAAAAACGGTGAAAAACGCCCCCATTGGAACGGTTGGGCCAGCACATTAGCCATCACCAGCGTCGAGTTGGAGAAATCACCGGTCACTTGCGTGGCCCCCAATTCGACGCTATAAATTTTCGACCAGCGGTAACCGAAACGTGCAAACACCTCGGGTTCATCCGCATAGTAACCACCACCTACACTCATTTCGAAGCGCTGCTGGCGGTAGTCGCTAAAACGCGTTCGACTCAGACGAACTGGTAGTCCGGCGGTGGTCAAGGTCTTTTCCAGATCACTGCCTTTCACCCATCCGGTGCTGCCACGCTCGGTGCTCACCTTGATCCAATCGGTGCGTTGCTTGATCACAGTGATGCTGGCACCACGCTCAACGGCGTATTGCTTGGGAAAACCTCTACCAGGACCACTATGCAAGTCAATGTAAACTTCCTGCACTACGAGTTGCAGTGACTCGGCCTGTACGAAATGCGCGAGCAAAAACGCAAGCAAAAAAATAGACGGGTTCCAGGCGCGATAATTCATGTCTTATGAACGCCTAACTGGCAATGTAATCCGCGCGCGGACAAGCTATTGCAGGATTGACAACGGAGCAGAATAAATTCGCAGCGACAACGACGTCATGGCGGCGCTGCTGGCTGCCTAATCCGAATACATACGTGTCGCTGGTTTGAAGGTTGATGGCCGAGTTTCCTTTCAATTAGCGGCTGCTATGGTACATCATCGCAAATAATTGGCGCGCAAAAAAAGCACACATATGTGGCGCCGCGCCTTGGTAATATTGCCGCTTCTACGGGGTAAAAAATGCACCGTGGCGAAACCTCGCTACGGCGCCGCGCCGCTAATCCAGTCGAATATGATTTGATAGTCAGCATTACTGTTGTTTGGATCATCACTAGCATCGGCAGACAGCACTGGAACCTGATCTGCTACCGGGTCGAATATCAGTGGGTGCACGGGATCACCATTGGAAGCGGCTCTGGCCAGCAACGCAGTTGCTGCCGGATCGGCGTTGTCGGCAATCATGGCCAATGTAGTATTTAGATCACCCCTAGCATCGCCGCTGAGGATAAAACGACCAGGTCCCAGATGAGCGGCAGCAGGCGCTTGCTCGCTAGCGTCGCCGCGCGCTTGGTGACAATCTGCACACCGGTCTATCAGAATGGGATGGACACTATCGGTAAATTCGGTCGCGCTTAGCAACGGCGCGGAGGCGCGGAACGTGCCTAACAACAGATCACCCAACGAGCCATCTGGGTTGTTCGGTGCACGCGCAAATGGGGAGTTGTAATACTGCGCACCAAGGTCAACCCATTCGGTCACTAGGCGCAGCTCGGAGGCATTCAGCAAACCCGGATGAATGCTGTCTCGAGCTTGGCCTGTGGCGCGCAGCTCTTCGCCGTATAGCAGTTCTATGAGGCGACTAGCCCTGCTGCCATCGCTAGAGCCACCTTGTTGGACGATTGCCGGGTTGCGCTGTATATCAATATTGCCGTCTATCTGGATGACTGCAGGTAAGCCATCAGCGCCAATCAATGGCTCCCCAATTGTCAGCTCATCATAAGAGATAGTGCGCCCTGTGCCGCCCAGCGACTGATCGATACTGGCGATAAGATTGAGCCCGCCAGCCGGTGAAACCGTGTTATGGCACGACACGCAAGCCCTATTCCACAGCGGCTGAATATGCTCGGGATAATTGATCAATCCATCCACGGGCACCGCGGTGGTGAGCTGCGAATAGTCGATAGTGATGTCGGGCTCAGGCGCTGTCGGTGTGGTCGCGTCGGACCAGAAATCACGAAATTGTATGTCTTGCGTTAGCTGCAAGTCGGCGGGGTTAAGGCGGCCGCGTGTATCCGCCATCGTCTCACCTTCAATGGCCAAGCCGGCTGCAGTGGTATTGGGATGATTGCCAGTGAAGTCAGCACCGTTGATGGCGGTGCCGCGCCGCGGCGAATGGCAACCGTTACAGGTCAATTCCTCACCGCGCTGTAGATGCAGCCAATTAGTGTGCACCTGGATGGCCCGCCCCTGGCCGTCCAGCACACTGACGGCGATCGCGGTTTCAGCAGGCACCTCAATCTTCACCGAGCCATCGGGTTGCACCTCGCTGTAACCCACAATTTGCTGCATTTCCATATTGTTTGCGCTGACCGCGTCTTTATTCATGGCCGCAGGCATGGCAACCGCTTTCGATACACGCACAAAGCGCGCCGGCCTTTGCCGCGTCGGGTCGTTGCGAAACACTGACGTCGGGTCTTTGAGTTGTTCAAGATCCGCGATTGTTGCGCGGCTGTCGTCGGTTGGTGCCGGTCGTTGAGGAATCGCTTCATTCCCTACCAACATACCCGTGCCCATGCTGCCCAACGCATCGGTGTCGTATACGCTTTTGATATTTAAAATCCCCATGCCGCGATCAGATAGATCGCCACTCAAATCAGGGTCGGCAATGATGGCAGGTATGTCGGCAGTCAATCGGGGCTGAATGGCCACGCCTTCAACCACGGACTGGCCAGAGCCTATTGCCGCCAATACGACTGGCTGCTGCGATTTGTCATCCAAATCAAGCACATAAAGACCATACACCGGCGGCCCTTCCTGCATTTCCAGCTCGCCTGTGATCACATTCATGACTTCTACCGGCTGGGTAGGCGACCATGCGACCAGCGCCCTGTTGCTGCCGTCCCACAGGGGCTGCGGTGCGCTGTAACGCCCTCCACCGGAAATACCTTTATTGGTACTGATTGGGTTAAAAGTGACCTGCTGTTGCCCCTGGGCATCGTCGGCCGGCAACAGGCTGGGGTCGAAACCCGGTGCATTGGCATCCACCGGTGAGCGCTGGTCAATCTCTAGGAAGTTATTGACGTCGATCTCCAGCAATGCGCCCCCTTCAAAGGTCGAAGCCACCGGCATAGCCGTACTCATGATGTTGCCATTGGGCATTTCACGGGGATGCAACCAGCTATTGACGCCGCTAAACGCGCCGTAAAGCACGTTCACATTAGTCCCGTCCGGGTTCATCGTATACACCGGTACATGATTGCGGTTGCCGAAGTGGTCCCAACGAGCGTACATAATCTCACCGCTGCGTAATACAGTCGGGTTGCGATCATGGCTTTGGTTGAATGACAGCTGACGTATATTGCTGCCATCAGGGTCCATCACATGCAACACAGAGGTGGCTTCGCGCTGAAACTCATCGCGATATTTATAAGGCCGCGCAATACCTTGCTGAAACTGCAGAAAAGCGCTGCGCGCTTGACGGTTGGAGGAGAACACGATGCGGCCGTCAGGCAGATAGGCCGGGTCGTGGTCGTCACCCTGATCGGCAATGGCGTCGTCTGTAATAATGGCGCGTATCACATTGGTTTCGACGTTATACTCCCAGATATCCCAGGTTTGGTCGTCAAAACACATGGAAAACAACAACCTGGTGCCGTCGTATGACACTTCCAGATCAGAGACATCGCCAGTGCCATTGGTCAGCGAGCCGGTAATATTGGTTTCATCCGCCGCACCAGCGGCAAGATCTTTGATAAATAAATCGCCGCCGGCGCGAAAACGACCCCCGTCAATGGGGTTACCTATAGCATCGATTGAACGTTTCACATAAGCGATCTTGAATTCGCCAATTGGCTTGCTATCGTCCTCGATCACCAGCGAATCGCCATCGCCGCTGCCACCAATGCAGCCTGTCAGCCCAGCCATCAGCAGCATCGCCATACTACCCGCCATGCTTAGGTTAAATTTATGAAAACACATGGGCTACAACTTACCTTGTTTTATGCCCTACTGCAGCGGCAGAATTCACGACAGAACCTGTACTTTTTACAGATTTTTGCTGAAACTTTAATCATTTGTGGAAATTGTAGCGCGTTTCAGAGAGTGTTGGGCAGGCTTACCATGCACCATCGTAACGTAAACTGAATTTACCCTTGTCTGGATTGCCCAGCATCGCTTGCATTTGCACACGCAATTCGCGACTCATTTGCGCGCTGGGCGTGCTGGTCAACAGCAATCCAAAACGGTGGTTGGCAGCCAGCGTAAGCTGGCCGCCCAAGCCCAGCTGGCCGTCGTTCTCGATAACCGCCACCACAGCATCCTTGTCTTGCATTCCCAGACCGAGTAACACATCACCCACGTCGAGCAACTGTATAGGCAGTGTCAGCGTCACCTCGGTCAACAATACCTTGCCACGCAGCTCTACCGGCCATTGCTGATGCAACTCAAGCGAAACATCTTGCAGATTGATTTGACCATCGATGGGGAACGTCAGCCGTGTCATCAACGGCGCGAATTCCTGCATTGGCACAGCGGCATGAAGGTGTTGCACGAACACTCGACCACCGACGCTAATACCCACGACGGCCTGCACGGGGCGTTGCGCAAATTCGGCGTCAAGCGCCAACATAAAGCGCCCACGCAGCGACGCCAATGGTTTCACGCGCCATTTCAAGTTCGTTAGGTCGACAGCCAAGCTGGGCGTCTGCACTCGCACCCGCTGCGAACTGGCCGCGTACCAAGGTCCACTCACACCTTGCGCGTATATGCCGAACTGAGTGATATCGACAAAAGACAATAGCACTCGAGCCGGCATGCTCAGAATCAACAGCAATAAAAAAAAAACAATAATCGGTATGCTGAAACGGCGGTAAGGCTGCAAGCCCGAGGGCAAGCTGAGTACGGATAAAGCCACTAAAACTGTTGCAACGCTACGCTGGCGTTTATCCGACCAGTTTGCTGCGTGCTGTTGAGACTGACGCTGGTGGCATAAACTTTTTGCTTGTCGAGCTCATCAAGCCAGGCGACCAGTGATGCGAACTCGGTAGCGTCGAACCACACCTGCGCCCTGTTGGCGCCTTTGGGTTGAAAGCGGCTGAACTGCATGCCAAATTTTGAAATACTGCTATCTAACATCTGAGTCAAATTGCCATTGGCTGCCGTCTTGCCCTTGCGTTGTTGCTGCGTGCCGGCCTTTAGATCGGCGGCGCTGCTGCGCATCCATTCAAGTGTCTTAGCCGCTTCTGCATTACGCAACACCAGTTGTTCGTTATCGTTCTGCAGTGGGCGCCACAGCAGAATAAAAAAAATATAGAACAGTACGACCGCCGAGCCGATCACCAACACCCACTGCTCGCGTTGTTTCAGTTGCAAAAACCAGTCGAAATAATTCATGACTTGCTCCGAAACTTCATCCTTGCGCGCACGCCTTCATCGACGCTATTGCTGTTAACCAATTGTGCATCTATGGCTTGTTTACCCAATGCCGCGCGCACCCGGTCAAGGTCTTGAAACTTCTTCGCCAACAAATCAGCGCGCAGCTCATCCGCTCGGCTATCAAAGTTCAAGCTCAGCAGTTTCAGGTTACCAAACTGGGCTAGTGTTTCGCTTGTTTGATAAAACAAAGGCAAAAAATTGGTGCTTTGCGCACCTGACTGCAAACGTTTTAGCTTGCTGCGCATTTGCTTTTCAGGATCGGTTACCGGGCTGTTAGGAAAAGCCTGCTGGTAAACCGCACTTATCTCCTGCCGCAAACGCAAGTTTTCGTTTTCCAGCTTGACGTTTTGCGCGAACGCGACCGCCGTTTGCAACAATGCGCCGCCAACTAACAGTATTATCGCGGCGCGCCAGAAATTCCACATTTTGCCCCAAGCCACGCTGGGACTAAATTCGCCTTGCAGTAAGTTTAATGGTGCTTTTACCAAGCTGGCCCAGCTGACTTCACTCCACCAAGAGTTTTGCTGTGCGTCTACGCGCTCAGCCAGTGCCGGTGGCATGGTGGGTAAAATTTGCTCTTCCAGGGCACGCGGCTCGGCGAACACTCTAATGGTGTCGGGCAGCTCTTCATGCTCGCGGGTACACAGATCCCAAGCTAATTGCGCAACGTCAAATTGAGCGCTAAAACCCTGCAACACGGCCGTTTTTACGCTAACCCGATTACCTTCCTGAGTCGCTACCCAGTCATTTTGCTGATGTGGCAATGCCATTTGCGTCGACAAGACGGCAATGACGTTGAGTGGCAACTCCTGCAGAGGCTGTAACCAGCCTTGTAGTTTGTGGTAGTCAACCACGGCAACGTCAAGCTCACTAGCGCCAGGTTTAGCGTAGGCGAAATGTAGGTCGTCGATATCGCTGATCAGCTGTTCTTCAAGATCGAAGCGCGCGGTTTTAAGTACGTGGCGACGCTCCTCGGCGCTAAACGCTATGCGGCGTAACACCACGTCGGCGGACGGCACCAGCAATACTACGTCGGCGCCGGTTTGTTGCAGTTCGGCGGCCAGGTCGTCGAGCTGACCATCGCGGGCCGGCAGACTGGCTTGCCCGCTGTCATTAAAATACAACCAGCGCCACAGCTCGGCGGTAGCGTTATGTTGCAGTAACAGTCTTTTTTTCAATTGCGGACCTCGTTGTTTATCATTATAAACTGCCTAGACTGCGCCTTGTCACGCTAACCTGGCTTTGGGCAGTGCCACCCGGACGGGCGCGGTCGCGATTTAATACTGACTTGACGGGCACCGTTAGATCGCCGAGTTTTACCAGGCCATCGAACAGGAAGTAATTGGTCTTGTTTTCCAGCGTGGGAACCTGTGCGGGAGTACTGCCAATTGTCGCGAGAAAGTATTCCGTTTCAAGCTGCAACTCTTCTTGTCGTCGTTCAAGAACAGACTCAATGATCGCCAGGTCAACTGGCCCAAATTGGTCACCGGCGCTGTCGGACCCCATACTGCGTAGTACGTTCACAGTCGCCGTATTGATGTTGATCGCCGTACCCGGGGGCAGTGCAACGATATGCGGCAGCAACGCCTGATACAGTTCCGGCGTCATGCCCTTCACCAAACGCAACTCACTGGCGCTAAGCATTGGGCGATTACCCGCTCGATAAGGAATATCCAGATCTGCATAGTAGTCATCTTCAGCACCGCTGAAACC
>JBPCXM010000352.1:0-14422 GCA_051008535.1 Pseudomonadales bacterium
CGGTAATAAATGGCAGTATGGGATGTGCCAACCGCAACGACGCCTCTAACACTCTAACTAGTGTGCGGCGAGTGCCTTTTTGCGTAGCGATAGGCGTGCCTTCTGCCCACAGAGTTGGCTTGGAAAGCTCCAGGTACCAATCGCAATACTCGTTCCAGAAAAACTCATAAATTGCCTGCGATGTCAGGTCAAAACGATACGCGGCAAATTGCTTAATGACTTCGGTCTCGGTTTCCTGCAGGCGTGAAATAATCCAACGTTCGGGCAACCCCAGCTCAAAGTCGGTATCGTCGTCCGCGGTGGCGCAGTCGTGATCCTCGGTGTTCATTAACACATAACGCGCGGCGTTCCAGATCTTGTTGCAGAAGTTGCGGTAGCCTTCGATGCGACCCAAATCAAAATTGATGTCGCGTCCGGTGGACGCCAGCGAGCAATAAGTAAAACGTAACGCATCAGTGCCATAGGCTTCGATGCCATCGGGATACTGCTTGCGGGTATTTTTCGTTACCTGCTTTTCCAGTTGTGGTTGCATCAAGCCGCTGGTGCGCTTTGCTACCAGCGAATCGAGGTCGATGCCGTCGATAAGATCGATGGGGTCCAGCACATTGCCCTTTGACTTCGACATTTTTTGGCCATCGGCGTCGCGCACCAGGCCGGTCATATACACCTGGTGAAAAGGCACTTCTCCCATAAAGTGCAGGGAGAGCATGATCATGCGCGCAACCCAGAAGAAGATAATATCGAAGCCGGTGACCAGTACACTGGTGGAGTGAAAGGTTTTTAACTCGGGCGTTTTGTCGGGCCAACCCAGCGTGGCGAAGGTCCATAGCGCCGACGAAAACCAGGTGTCCAGCACGTCTTCATCCTGGTTAAGCGTGGTATCGCTCAGTTGATATATTTCGCGGACTTCTTCTTCGTCGTGGCCAACATAGACGTTGCCGTCGCTGTCATACCAAGCGGGTATGCGATGTCCCCACCACAGTTGCCTGCTGATGCACCAATCCTGAATGTCGCGCATCCAGGCGAAGTAGGTGTTTTCCCAGTTTTTTGGTACGAATTCAACTATGCCATCCTCTACTGCGGCAATAGCGGGAGCGGCCAGTTTTTCGGTTGCCATATACCACTGATTAGTCAGATAAGGTTCGATCACAGTGCCGGAGCGATCTCCGCGCGGTACCTTCAGTGTGTGCGGCTCGACTTTTTCCAGCAGTTGCAGCGCGTCCAGATCTTTAACGACCTGCTCCCGAGCTACAAAGCGGTCGAGACCACGGTAGGGTTCGGGCACGCTGTCATTCAACACAGCGTTAACGTCGAGAATATTGATCATAGGCAGATCGTGGCGCAACCCCAATTCATAGTCGTTGAAATCGTGCGCCGGTGTTATTTTCACGCAGCCGCTGCCAAACTCCCGGTCGACATAGTCATCGGCGATGATGGGGATATCGCGGCTGGTCAAAGGCAGCGCAATCGTCTTACCGACCAGTTCGCTATAACGCCGGTCGTCGGGATGCACGGCCACGGCCGTATCGCCGAGCATGGTTTCCGGCCGCGTCGTTGCAACCACCACATGGCCGCTACCGTCGCTTAATGGGTAACGAAAGTGCCACAGCGAGCCCTGTTCTTCTTCGGCTACTACTTCAAGGTCGGAGATGGCAGTGTGAAAGGCCGGATCCCAGTTGACCAGGCGTTTGCCTCGGTAAATCAAACCTTCCTCGTACAGACGCACAAACACTTCGCGGGTTGCCTTCGACATTCCCGGGTCCATGGTGAAGCGTTCGCGCGACCAGTCAACCGATGCGCCCATGCGCCTTAGTTGTTGCGTTATGATACCACCGCTCTCGTGTTTCCAGTCCCATACTTTCTCAAGAAAGGCTTCACGGCCAAGCTCATGACGGTTGCTGCCGGCGGCTTCCAGTTGCCGTTCGACCACCATTTGGGTGGCGATCCCCGCGTGATCGGTGCCCACCTGCCACAGCGTGTTGCGGCCGCGCATGCGCTGGTAGCGTATCAGTGCGTCCATAATCGTGTGTTGAAAGCCGTGGCCCATGTGCAGGCTGCCGGTTACGTTCGGCGGTGGAATCACGATGCTGTAGGCTTCGCCTTCACCGCTGGGTGCAAAGTAATTATTGCTCTCCCAATGCTGATACCAACGGCTTTCTATGGCGGAGGGTTCGTAGGTTTTCTGCATGAATGGCTCAATGAAGTGGGGATCGGTCGATGCCTGATGGAGTATACAATGACTTTCGCGGACTAAGAAGAATCGTCGTGCTGCGTTGTTAGTTCGGCGCGCAGCTGCTTGCTTTTCGCGTCCAGTCTTAGGTTCAGTTCCTGGCGAATGAGTTCGCTGTGTTCTGCTACCAGTTTCTCAACCAGACGTAAGGCTTCGTCATCCATCTGTTCCGTTAATGGCTGCAGCGCTTCGTTCAAGCCGTCCTCTATCAGGCTTTCCGCCGCGCTACTGTCGTAGTCCTGGCCGGCGCTTTCGATCAGTGCGAACGGTGCGGATTTGCTTGCTTCTGCGGCGAGAAGTTGGTCAAGAGATTGCTCCTCGGCTGCAGGCTCGGCGCTGCTGTTGCCAACGCTATTATCCATGGTCTCACTTTCCAAGACGGGAATACCATCCTCACCGCTGTTTAGCTCGTCCTTGACTATGGCATCGACAGTGTCTAGATCGTCCGTTGTTACTAGGGCTTCGGTTGCAGGTGGGTGTTGAACTTGAACCACGTCACTGAGAATGGGGATGTCATGATCCGCCTCGGAATCGAGAACGGTTTGCAGATCGCGCAATTCTTGCAGTAACTCCTGTTGCACGGATTCCTTGGTTTCGTCGTGTGCAGGCATAAATCAGTGTCCTGTGGTGCATATAGCGTGCATTCAGAGGCTCACAATTCGCACTCTACAAGACGCAGTGTGCAGGCAACGTAGGCCACCTTTCCAAAAACTGCAACGCCGTAGAGTGCGAATTGTGAGCCTCCCTTTGGGCGAGCCGCCAAGGGGCCAGCAGCTTCGTCGCCTAAAGCGCCTCCTGTTGGTGCACTTTCTTGACGTAGGCCCACTATGTTTGCAAAAGCGCGTCCCACTGCTGGCGCCTTGGCGACTCGCTGAATGTACGCTATATGCATCACAGGACACTTGAACTTTTCAGGCAATATTGTGAGAGTTTAGCGGCAAACCGCGATCTTTATAGAACTTATAGTTAGCACGCGTCAACTCGCGAATCCGTGGTTCGAAAATGACGATTTCAACGACGCGCTGAAAGCGGCTAAAGAAATCAGGCACGTTGTCAGCCAGGTTCAGCAAAACGTGCGAATGCTCGCCAGGATCTGCACCACAGCCAATATTTACTGCCGCAGCGCCACTATCGATCACGCTATGCGGAATAAACCCCGCAAGCGGCTCGCGCCACAGTAGTTCATCTATCTGCTCGCAGCTCGCCATGTCATTAGTATTGATATAAACCGAGTGGCCTTGTTTAAAGGCCTTGTTGACCAGCCGACAAGCAAACTGCTCTCGCTCGCCGATACTGGCGACACCCTGTAATACGTAAAAATCGACCTTGGTCATGGTGTCAATGGCGAATTATTTGCCCGACTGCGATAGTAGATATTGCATTAGTAGGCTGACTGGCCGCCCAGTTGCGCCCTTGTCGGCACCGTTGAGCCAGGCCGTGCCGGCAATATCCAGATGCGCCCAGTGGTAGGCTTCCGTAAAGCGCGCCAAAAAGCAGGCAGCGGTGATACTGCCGGCGCCACCGCCACCGACATTCGCCATGTCGGCAAAATTACTTTTTAGCTGCCGCTGATATTCCTCCCAAATAGGCAGCCGCCAGGCCCGGTCACCACTGGTGGTACCTGCGTCCAGTAAGGCGTTAGCCAAGTCGTCGTTGTTGCTGAATAGACCGCTGGTATGCTTGCCGAGGGCAACAATGCAGGCACCGGTGAGGGTGGCGATGTCGATCACCGCGCGTGGCTTGTAGCGCTCGGCATATGTAAGCGCGTCGCATAACACCAGGCGCCCCTCGGCGTCGGTGTTTAACACTTCAATGGTCTTGCCTGCCATGCTGGTGACAATGTCACCGGGTTTGGTTGCCGTGCTGCTGGGCATGTTTTCGGCACTGGCGATGATACCGATTAAATTGATGGGCAGTTGCAGCTGCAATATAGCTTCCATCACACCGAACACGGTGGCCGCGCCGCACATATCGTATTTCATTTCGTCCATTGCCGGCCCCGCCTTGATGCTGATGCCGCCGCTGTCGAAGGTGATGCCTTTACCCACCAGCACAATCGGCTGTTGCATTTTTGGTCCGGCTTTATAATCCATGATAATGAACTTCGCCTGCTCACGACTACCAGCGCTAACCGATAACAACGAACCCATACCCAGAGCTTGCATTTGTTTTTCGTTGAGCACTTTGGTTGTCAGCTTGCTTTGCTGGTGCGCCAGCTTGGTTGCCTCTTTAGCGAGGTAGGAAGGTGTGCAAATATTGCCTGGCAGATTGCCCAGCTCTTTCGCCGTGTTCATGCCGCGCCCGATCGCTTGCCCGCGTTTCAGGGCTTGACTAACACCTCGACTATTCTGCACAAGCAGACTCAGCGATGTTAATTTGCCGGGGCTAGTTTTTTCAGATCGGGTGCGCGTGTAGCGGTAGGATTTGTCGACGAATGTTTGGCTGATTTGTTGCACTTGAATATCGCTGTTGCAATCTTTCACTGCAAAATCAGCGAATATGATATGCGCGGTCTTAACGGACGTTGGGCCCAGGTTTTTTGCTAGCAGCGCCAGCAAGGTACGATATTTTCGCGCATCGAATTCGTCGACCGGCCCGCAACCGAGCAACAAAATGCGCTGTATTTTCGTTGGCCCGTGTGGCGGTAGTATTTGCAGCTGTTTGAATTTGCCGGCAAAATCACCGCGTTTCTGCGCGGCACTCAGTATGCCACCCAGACTCTTGTCCAGAGCCCGCACATTTTTGCTAAAGCGCTTATCTTTGTAGACTGGTAAGATAAGGCAATCGCTAACCAGTGTTGATAAATCTTCGGGCACTGCTTGAGTCTTGAATTTCATAGGTGTTTCGCTCTTTTCATTGCTATAAATTGCCGCGCGTAGTGTATAGCCGCAGCCGTTGGATTAAAAGAATGCGTCTCTCAGGTATTAATCCGCGATGAATAGTTTGCATGCTGTTTTTGCGCTCCGGGGCTCGTTTGCTACCGGCTTCCTGCCTCCGCGACACATGCACATCCATGTGCATAGTCCAGTGAGCCCATCCCGCGTCCATCCCTGGCGCTAGTCGCTCCAAACCAGTATGCGACCTATCCATCGCTCATTCTGCGATACTCTGGAAGCTTGGGTATACTCGGCAGAATGATTATATTTCGCTACCTGGCAAAAGAAGTATTACTGGTGATGGCCGCCGTCAGCGCCGCGCTGCTGCTTATCATTATGAGCAGCCGTTTCGTAAAATACCTGGCCCAGGCTGCGTCGGGTGATTTGGCGTCCGACGTGTTGTTTACTATTATGCTGTATCGCATCCCCGGTTTTCTCGAACTCATTCTTCCGTTAGCCCTGTTTTTGGGTATATTGTTGGCGTATGGGCGACTCTACGTGGAAAGTGAGATGGTGGTGCTGTCGGCGTGTGGCTTCAGTCCCAACCGCTTGCTGCTGTTCACGCTGCTCACCTGCGGCGCCGTAACGCTGATCGTTGGTTTAATCAGTCTGTGGCTGAGTCCCAGTGGTGCGGCGCGCGTGCAGGATATTTTCAACAACCCGAAGACATATAGCCAAATCAACACACTGGTTCCGGGGCGCTTCCAGTCTAATGACGACGGTTTACGCGTCAGCTACGCTGAAACGTTGAGCAAGGGGCGCGCCGAAATGCGCAACGTATTTATGTCGCAACGCGCCGAGCGAGAAGGTCAATCCAAACTCGTGGTGCTGGCCGCCAAAAATGGCAAAATAGTGCGCAAAGGTAGCGATCGTTACCTGGAACTGTATGACGGTTATCGCTACGAAGGCTTCCCGGGTGATCTGGACTTTCGGGTGATGCAGTTTGCCGAATACGGGCAATTGCTGCGCGAACCGCAGGACGAGGTGCGACGTCGATTAAAAGTGGAAGCCAAATCCACCAACGATTTACTCAATTCCCACAACGCCAAAGATCAGGCTGCCTTGCAATGGCGTTTCTCCTTGCCGCTGCTAGTACCGATCGTCACCATCATTGCGTTGGCATTAAGCCGCACTGATCATCGTCGCGGTCGCTTCGTAAAAATGTTACCTGCAATAGTGATTTATCTCGTTTACCTGCTCAGCCTCAGCGCAGCGCGTAGTATGGTGGAAGAACAGCAGATTCCGGCTAATATCGGCATCTGGTGGGTACACGCTTTGTTTCTTGTGGGAGCAATTCTACTGTTCTATATGGATGACTTTGTACGTAAAGTCAGGCCAACGTTGATTGTACAAAAGCCATGAAACTGCTAAATCGTCATGTAGGGGGCAGTGTATTGGCAGCCACTTTTGTCGTGCTGCTGGTGCTGGTTGGTATTGATGTCATTTCTGCGATTATCGATCAATCAGGTGATTTGGAAGGCAATTACGATTTTAGCGAAGTGCTAATCTACGTTTTATTAACGGTACCTGGCCGGATTCAGGAATACATTCCGTTTGCGGCTCTCGTGGGTGCCTTGATAGGACTGGGTACGTTGGCGAGCCAGAGCGAATTGATTGTGATGCGTGCGTCGGGCGTTGCCACCGGCAGTATTATCTGGATGGTGATGAAACCCGCGATATTGTTGATGCTGCTGGGTTTATTGATTAGTGAATATGTGGCGCCGCCGGCCGAACAGATGGCCGGCACGCGGCGTGCATTAGCGCAAAATGACGCGCAGGCTTTCAGTGTAAAAAGTGGCGTGTGGAATCGCGAGGGCAATGAGTTCATGCACTTTAATGCTGTAGAATCACTGGGCGTTGTGCACGGTGTGACGCTGTTTCGTTTCAATAAGACGCAACAATTACAATCCGCTCTATTTGCCGAAACCGCCCGTTTTCAGGGTGATAGATGGCAGCTTGAAGACGGCGTGCAAACGCAATTGCATGACCGCTCTACCAGTCGTTCCAGCTTCGATACACTCGAATGGCCATCCACACTATCACCCAAACTATTATCCCTGGTTATACTCGAACCAGATGACTTATCGGTTTCCGGCTTGTGGTCTTATGCGAATCATCTTAAGGAGCAAGGTCAGAGCGCAGGTGATTACCTGCTGGCGTTTTGGAGCAAGCTGCTGCAGCCTTTGGGTACGGCAAGCCTTGTACTCATCGCGATTTCCTTTGTTTTTGGACCGTTACGTGAAGTGACGATGGGTTACCGTATTTTTGTCGGTGTTTTGGTGGGCATCGTGTTTCGCACCAGTCAGGATATGTTAGGTCCCTCCAGTCTGGTATTTGGCTTTCAGCCCATGTTTGCCATTCTGGTGCCGATTTTAATGTGCACGGCCATCGGTGTGATCCTATTGCGCCGCAGCTGAATAGTGCAGCTTAATCTTTCTTTTCTTTCGGTAAACGCACCGCAATTGAGCTAGAAAGCATATCGCTCCAACTGCGCTTCTCGGCGTTGAATAACGCCAACCAGTAACCCGCACCAAAACACAACCACGATAGCAAGCCGGCGAGGCAACGCAGCAGACATTGTGAGAGCGTTAGCCGCCTGCCATCAGCGTTTTGCACTCGTATGCGCCACGCCTGCATGCCCAGGGTTTGCCCCGACAAACGCCAAAAACAGGTAAAAAACCCGACGATTAACAGTGCAATAAACGCTTGGTAAAAAACACCATGCACGGCGCCTTGTGGATCGGCAGTGACTTGTGCGGGGTCGGTAAATAGTGTGCGCAGCCCAATAGCCAATCCTGTGCCTACCATGATGAGCGCGCACAGCAGCAGGCTGTCGTACAACATCGCGCCCAGTCTTCTGCCCAGACCGGCGGGACCATCTGCCTCTATCGTGAAGTGTTGCACTGTTAAACGCGCCCGGAGTCGGAGCGCCGTAGTTTAACAAATTGATGAAGTGCTAGAAGTAATAACGCACCTTAAATCTAAACTGATCGGTCGACATTCCGAGCCGGTATTTAAAACCACCCCAGCGCGGGATATCTGCATCGTCGATTAAGAAGTAAAACTCGCCAGCCTTGCGTTCGCCATAGAACATGCGAATCGCGGCATGCAACGTACCACTGACAAGATTGTCTTCGTCTAGCAGTTTCTTTTTTTCCGTATAGTTGCGCAGCCATAAATAATTAAAATCGCGATTAGGGTTTAGGTCGCGAGCAATAAAATCGCGCACGGTTGGTTGCTTGCCGCGGCGTCGTTTGCGTACAGGCAGTTGCGCATCAGTCTGGCTCGGTGTGCGGGTGATATAGCGGTCCAGTTCCAGATTGGTGATTGACAGCAGGAAATCTGACTCGGCGCGTGCAGGCGTTGCGGTTAGCACTAGCGACACAAACATCGCACAAATTATGCCGCATGCCAACGCCGGTATGGGGTAAGCGCGTTTAGCGAGACTAATGTGAGTAAGGTTGCGCAGATGCATTGAACCGCCGACGTTTAACTGCTCTATATGATTAAGTGTGTCAGAAATTGGTTATATTCCCACCAGTTTAGTGACTATATTTTGCTCAATAGAAGTCGTTGGTATATCGATTGTTAACTTGTGCAATATTCACACAATTGTTATTTCCCCACGGTATAAAAAAATGACAGAACACAACAATCCAAGATAACGCGGCAACATGCTCTTACAAAACTTGGCGTTGCCGGCTCAGTTACAATATGATTGCCAAATTGCTGCACAGAAACGGTAAGCCAGTTTTCATTACTTTGGGCTGCAATCAACGCAAGGTTTGTTCTATGGGTAAAAACGCCAATAAAAGAGCCATGAACGTGCTGGTGATCGAAGATGACCGGGAGGTCGCTGACTTTATTAGCAAGGGTCTGGTGGAGAGCGGCTATCTGGTAGACCACGTCGCTGACGGCGATACTGGCTTGCGCCGCGCTAAGCAGGGTCAGTTCGATGTGATGATTATCGATCGTATGCTGCCGCGCCGCGACGGCCTTAGCATCGTTCAAGCTCTGCGCGCCGCCGACAATCAAACCCCAGTACTGGTTCTCAGCGCGCTCGGAGAAGTAGACGATCGGGTCAAAGGCCTTAAGGTAGGTGCCGACGATTACCTTGTTAAGCCGTTTGCAATGGAGGAATTACAAGCCCGGCTAGAAGTACTCATTCGGCGTGGCGAAGCGGGTACCGCAGAAACGCGCTTGTGTGTCGGTGATCTTGAGATGGATTTGTTGGCGCATAAGGTGACGCGTGCTGGCCAGGTGTTCAACCTGCAGCCGCGTGAGTACCGCTTGCTGGAGTATTTGATGAAACACGCTGGCCAGGTTGTCACCCGCACCATGTTGTTGGAGAACGTGTGGGACTATCACTTCGACCCGCAAACCAACGTGATAGACGTGCATATCAGCCGTTTGCGGCAAAAAATCGATAAGGACTTTGATACTCAATTACTCAACACAGTGCGTGGTACGGGTTACGTTTTGAATGCTCCTGAGTAGGGTTCTCAGCAGTTACGTTTTTCGCTTTACGTTTTGGTATGCCACCGGGCTTAGTGTCGCCGTTTTCATTTTGTTGGCAATCATTTACGCCGTATACTCATACAACATCTACGCCGAAATTAATAAGTCACTACGCGCCGAGCTGCAAATATTCAAGCAGGAATTTTTAACTGGCGGCACCCCGCAAGCGGAAAAATTTCTAGCGGGCAGAGTGCCCGCAGGCGCGCTCGACCCCTATTATTATTTGTTAGTAGACTCGGACTATAAAAAAGTCGCTGGCAACCTCGAGGCCTGGCCAGAGTATCGCGAATACGGCACTGGATGGCGCAGCTTCGAACTGGATGCTTTGCAAGGTGACGATAAATCTGAGATTCGTTTTGGCGCACGCGCGCTGGAGCTAGACAACGGCTATCATATACTGGTTGCCAAAGACACTTCGGCCGAGGACGAAAAAACAGCATTCATGGTTAGCATTCTGCTGCGTGGCATGCTGGTTACCATCATACTCGGCGCGATCGGTGGCGCGATTATCAGCTCTATCTTGTTGCGCCGGGTGGAATCTTTTAACAATTCCATCCGCTCCATAATGACCGGCAATCTGTCGGAGCGTTTGCCGGTCACAGGCTATAGCGGCGATTTTCGCGAACTGGAAATTAACCTGAATCACATGCTGGACCGCATTCAAAGCCTGATGGTGGGCGTGCGCCGCGTGTCCGACAATATTGCCCATGATTTACGTACCCCGCTAACGCGTATTCGCAGCCAATTGACCGTGCTGCAGAACAATTCACCCGAAGCTGATCAAGAAATTATCCAGCGTTTGGTCGGCGAGGCCGACGACTTGCTCGCCACCTTCAATGCTGCGCTAAAAATCGCCCAAATCGAAACTGGAAACAGACGCACCGAGTTCTTCGAGTTTGACCTAAAGGTGATTGTTGCCGACGTCGTTGAATTGTACGAACCACTAGCGGCGGAGAAGAATATCAATATCACGGTTGGCGCGTCTTATAGCATGGAACTGTTAGGCGATCGTGACTTGCTGTTTCAAGCGGTCGCCAATTTGCTGGACAACGCCATCAAATACACTCCGGCTGGCGGCAGTATAGAAATCGCATTAAGCCGATCAGACAATGCCTGTCAGCTGCTGGTGCAGGATAATGGCATCGGTATCCCCGCAGCCGACCGGCATCGAGTCTTCGAGCGCTTTTTTCGTGTTGAGGAGAGCCGCGGAGAATATCCGGGCAATGGTCTGGGCCTCAGTCTGGTAGCGGCTGTGATCAAATACCACAGGGGTACAATTGATTTATTAGATAAAGAGCCTGGCCTGGGTGTTGCGATCGAACTGCCGTTGCGCGAGGCCGCTTAACCGTTTAAGTTAGCCCGTTCTCTTCTTCCGGTTCGGGTTCGGGCATCAGTACAATGTGGCTGACGTCGGGTGGCTCGGGCGTGGGTGCTTGCATCTTTCGTGTTGCGGTGATTTCTTCGCCCAGCTCCAATAGCGTATATTGGCTAAGATCGATCTGCAGTTCTTCTACTTCAGCGTCGGTACCGCGGCCAAGCTCGACGCCGGGTGGGTCAATACTCAAGGCGCTTAGGTCCAACGCCAGTTCGGTTTCTTCCTCTTCCTTGCGCGATGCAACTAATTGTTCGCCGACCGGTGCGACTGATAGGTGGGTTACGTCAGGTGCCACTACTTGTTCCGGCGCTTTGCTCTTCTCGGCTGCAAATACTGAGGCAAGTGACAGATGGCTGATATCGATATTAACTACTGCTTGTTTGACTTTTTCTTTGGCTCTCAGGAGTAGGCTGCCAACGGGTGCCAGCGACCAACCGAACTCGGGTTGTTCTTCTTTCTTCGCTGCTGTTGCTTGCTCTGCGCAGTCATACACAATTGACGCATCGTTTGCCGCGTCGATTGTCACTAACGCACCGGCATTGAGCAATACGGCGTGATATTTTTTCGCGGTGGCGAGATCGATATTCTTCTTTAAGGCAACACGCTCGCCGCTAAACAATTCGCCAATACGTTCGGCGTCGGACTTAAACAACTTGGCCAGGTTTTTTTTCACCTGGCCGATGCTAAAGCCGTCGGCAATATTGCCGTCGAAGTAGATTGTGTGTTGGTTATCGCTCATACAAATGCAGCTCCCATGTTCTTATTATTAACTATAGCTTGCAATTGTCGAGTTTGCCGCTATATGGGCGCAATTTCCTGTGGCAGCGTAAACCAGCGCAGAGACTCGAATTCTGTGGGGAATTGTAGCGCGTAGCTCGTTTCGCTTGCGCGTTCGGTTAACATCTCCTGTTTTGCCGCTAACAACGTTTGTTGCAATGAGATATGTTGTTTTTCGTAAGTTTCCGAGTTCTGTTCTTCGACATTGAATTGCGTCAGCGACGCGACAACGGCAGGCTCCTGTTCCTGAAAGCGCCAGATTGCAGAGGACTCATCGAACTTATAGTAAGGCAACAACCTCCAGCCATGAGAGGCCACCATATCGATCGCCTGCACGATGTATTGAAAAGTCTCTTCGCTAATAAAATAGTTGAAATTGACGCGTACCCAGCCGGGACGAATAATCATATGCCCAAGGGCAACAGCACGTTCAATCTCCTTGCTGGCGTGCCGGTCGATACCGAGTAATTGATGGCCGTAAGGGCCGGCGCACGAACAACCGCCACGCGATTGAATGCCAAATAAGTCATTTAGCAACGCCACGACAAATCCGTAATGCAGGAAATGCCCCTGGCAGTTGATTTGCAGCGACACGATTGACAGACGTTCTTTAGTCGGGCAGCCAAGGATCTCAACGTTGGGGTTTTGCTGCCACACAGCAATGGCGCGCTGGATGAAGTCTTTTTCGCGCGCTTCAATTTGTGTGGTTCCTACCTGCTGCTGCAGTTTAAATACCAGCCCGGCACGAATAGATTCAATAATCGCCGGTGTGCCGCCTTCCTCGCGCCGTTCTCCATCGGCAATATAGCTGTGCTCCTCCGGCGTGACGAAAGACACCGTGCCGCCACCAGGCACCGCGGGTACAGAATTGCGTAGCAGGTCTTTTTTGACAACCAAAATGCCGGGGGTGCCGGGCCCGCCAATAAACTTGTGTGGCGAGACAAACACAGCGTCCTTGCTACTGTCACCCTCTGCGGTTTCTTCGCCGGTCATATCAATCGCCGTGTACGGTGCCGCCGCGGCATAATCCCAAAATGCGAGTGCTCCGTAGCGGTGTAATAGTCGGCTAATGGAAGCGCTGTCGGTTTTAAGGCCGGTGACATTGGACGCGGCAGAGAAGCTGCCGATTTTAAGTTTTCTGTGCTGGTATTTTTTTAGTTGTATCTCCAACTCCTTGCTATCCATGCTGCCTTCGCTCGTCAAAGGAATGCATACCATCTCGGCTATCGATTCGCGCCAGGGCAGTTCGTTGGAGTGATGCTCGTAAGGGCCGATAAAAACTACCGGTCGGTTATTGGCGGGAATGCGGGCGTCAAGCTGATACTCCCGGTCGAGATCGGCGGGCAAGCGCATGTTGAGGATATCGATCAACTTGTTGATGGCCGCCGTCGCGCCCGAGCCGCAGAAAATCACCAGGTCGTCTTCTTTGCCGTTCACCGCGTCGCGAATGGTCGTGCGGGCCTCCTCGCGCAGCCGCGTCGTCTGGCGGCCGGTAAACGATGACTCGGTATGCGTATTAGCGTACCAAGGCAGCACCTTTTGCTGGATAAATGACTCGATGCTTTGCAAGGAACGGCCCGACGCCGTGTAGTCGGCATAGACCAGAGGCTTTTCGCCGAATGGTGTGCTGATGTTGAGGCTGTCACCAATAACGTTGTCACGTATGGATTCAATCAGGGAGCTCATTGGCAGTTGTTCCTTGTGCGTTGTTATCGACAAACAATTGTAGCAGTGACGGCAAGAAACAATGTTGCTAAATGAGTCGTGTAAGTGGTAATTTATAGAATAAAAAGACGATTTAGCTAATAGTAACGAAACAAATATTTAATTTATACTCAATTGCTGTAACCAATGGATAAATTTGACAAAGCGATTCTGGAGCTGATGCAGCGCGATGTATCGCTGTCAGTGGGTGAACTTGCTGAGCGCATCGGCTTATCGAAAACAGCTTGCTGGCGGCGCGTTCGACAGCTGGAGGCGCAGGGCGTTATCGTTGCGCGAGTGGCGTTGCTGGACCCGGCCAAGATCAATTTGCCGCTTACCGCGTTTATCTCAGTGCGTACTGATAAACACAACGACCAGTGGTTCGAGCAGTTCAAGCGGATTGTGGGCGCGCTGCCGCAAGTGCTAGAGGTGTATCGAATGAGCGGTGAGCTTGATTACCTGATCAAGGTAGTCGTCGCCGATATGGCAGGTTACGATCGCCTCTATAAAGAGCTTATCAAGGCGGATCTGTTTGATGTTAGCGGCAGTTTTGTGATGGAGACCATGAAGCACAACACACAATTGCCGCTAAGCGAAATATGACGATTGGGAGTGAAGCATATGAAAACAAAGAACCAGTTTCGTGATATTGATGACTATGCACAAGAGATTTCCCGAAAGAATAGCGCTCCAGCGGCCCAGGTAGCTGACTCCAACATGCGCGCGCAAATAAATAAAGAATTGAAGCAGCTCGATGAGCAGGGATTTGTGATCATCGAAAACCTGCTCCCAGCTGAGCAACTGAGTTACTTTAGATCAGAAATCCTGGCGCTTTTGGGTCCTACCGGCCGTCACGGTTTTGAAGGCTTCAAGACGCAACGTATTTATAGTCTTTTGCAAAAAACACTGCTTTGCAACCCGTTAGTTGAACACCCTCATGTG
>JBPCXM010000353.1:0-3822 GCA_051008535.1 Pseudomonadales bacterium
TTCATTCCTGAGATATCTGCTAACTTGGGCGGGCAATACTTTGTGCGACTAGGCGATAGCATGGAGTTGGTTTTCGGACTGGATCTGGCGTATAGCGATGAGTACTTCGTTTCCCCTACATTGGACGAGAACCTGCAACAGGATTCATACTACAAACTTAACGGTCGAATCGCCCTCTCTTCGCAGGACGGTAATTGGGAGGTGGCGGTGTTGCTCGAAAATTTGACCGATGAAGAAATTCTGACCTTTGGCAACCAGGCGCCGGTTTCAACAACGATATCTGGCGCTTTTAATGCGGCCGTCGATGCGCCAGGTGTCGCAACCGCCTACTACGGCTTCTACGAAGCACCATTTAATGCAACCTTGCATGCTCGCTATAACTTCTAGCTAGCGATGCGATTAAAAAAGGCGAGCTTGCAGGCTCGCCTTTTTTGCGTCTGGCTCGTGTTGGCTTTCGCCATTCCAGGAAACGACCGCAGTACAGTCTGAGCGTTTTATAAGCGCAGCGTCGCTCGATATCACCATGAAATATTATATACTTGGTACGGGATTTTCATGGTAAGCTATTCGAATGATTTATCGAACCCAATGGCATGACAGGATTAAAACCGCGCTGGCGCGTAGCCGCGTACTGACCCTCATCGGCCCACGGCAATGTGGGAAAACCACCCTGGCTCGGGAGTTTGTTGACGAAGACTCAGCCAACTATTTTGACCTGGAAGACCCGGTCAGTCTGGCGCGCTTGAGTGAACCCGTGACCGCACTGGCGCCACTTACCGGTTTGATCGTGATCGACGAGATTCAGCGGCGACCAGACCTGTTTCCGGTATTGCGCGTTCTGGTGGACCGTAAAAAATTCGCGGGGCAGTTTCTTATTCTTGGCAGCGCCTCGGGGAATCTGCTCAGGCAATCATCCGAAACGCTGGCTGGGCGCACAGAGCGATTGGTGTTGCGCGGTTTTAGCCTGCAGGAGCTGGGAAGTGGTGCGCAGCAAAAACATTGGTTGCGTGGCGGTTTTCCGTTGTCATATCTGGCTACAAGCGAAGCCGATAGCCTGGCCTGGCGCAAGGATTTTATCCAAACGCTGCTGGAACGGGATTTTCCGCAGTGGGGTATACGCACATCAGCGACCGCTCTGTGGCGGTTTTGGACTATGCTGGCTCACTATCATGGGCAAATCTGGAACGCAGCCGAGTTCGCCCGCGCTATGAGTGTGAACGAATCGACTATTCGGCGCTATCTGGATTTGTTAAGCGACGCCTTTATGGTCAGACAGTTACAACCCTGGCACGCCAATATTCGTAAACGCCAGATTAAGTCGCCCAAAATCTATATTCATGATTCTGGGCTGTTGCATCAGCTGCTGAACATAGCCAGCGACGATGATTTGTTAACTCACCCAAAAATTGGCGCTTCCTGGGAGGGTTATGTCATTGAGGAAGTATTGTCACTTGTGCAACCTGACGACGCCTGGTTCTGGGCGACGCACCAGGGTGCCGAGATCGATCTGCTAATGCGGGTAAACGGGCGTATGTTTGGCGTGGAATGCAAGCGCAGTGATGCGCCACGCATGACCCCCTCGATTCGCAACGCCTTGGACGATTTGAAACTGGACGCCGTTGCCGTGCTATACCCAGGTGAGAAACGTTACCCTTTAGCAGATCGGGTGGAAGCAGTACCCTTGCGGGACTTGACTGCCGGCGGTCCGTTTTACCGGTGAGGGCTTTGGAGTCAGTGCCCGAGGCGAGGAACTTGTAGTTGGCTCAATGTCCTGCTCGACGGCCCGCCAAACTAACCGGCCTTCTTAGCTTCCGCCCTGTACGCATGCAACAGCGGTTCGGTATAACCGTTAGGCTGCTCCTTACCCTTAAACACCAAGTCACACGCCGCACGAAAGGCCGGGCCATTAAAACCGGGTGCCATCGGTGTGTAGGCGGGGTCGTCGGCATTCTGTGTATCCACCACAGCCGCCATTCGTTGCAATGTCTCCGTCACCTGGGTCTTGGTACAAATCCCGTGCTGCAGCCAGTTGGCGATATGCTGGCTGGAAATGCGCAGCGTGGCGCGGTCTTCCATCAGGCCAACATCGTGAATATCAGGTACTTTTGAACAACCCACGCCGTGCTCCACCCAGCGTACGACATAGCCGAGAATGCCCTGGGCGTTGTTGTCTAGCTCGTTTTGGACTTGCTCGCGGCTAAGCTCAACGCCGGGCGCCATAACCGGGATAGCGAGAATATCGTCCAGGCTCGCGCGGTCGCGTTTGCCAAGTTCTTGCTGGCGGGCAAATACATCCACCTTGTGGTAGTGCAGGCTGTGTAGTGTCGCGCCGTTGGGGGAGGGCACCCAGGCTGTGTTAGCACCGGCCATGGGGTGGCCGATTTTTTGCTCGAGCATCGCTGCCATCTCATCGGGCATCGCCCACATACCCTTGCCGATTTGTGCCCTGCCTGGCAGGCCGCACTGCAATCCGACATCCACATTCCAATCTTCGTAAGCCTTAATCCAGGCTTGCTCTTTCATGGCCGATTTAGGAATCATAGCCCCGGCCAGCATGCTGGTGTGGATTTCATCACCGGTGCGGTCTAGGAAGCCGGTGTTGATAAAGGCCAAGCGCTCGCGGGCAACGCGAATGCATTCTTTGAGGTTAATCGTCGTGCGCCGTTCTTCGTCCATGATGCCGACTTTGATCGTATTACGCGGCAAGCCGAGTTCGTCTTCAATACGGCTGAACAAATCGCAGGTTAACGCGACTTCATCAGGACCGTGCATCTTAGGCTTGACGATATACATCGAACCGGTACGCGAATTGGATAGTGTGGCGTTACCCCTTAAGTCATGCATCGCCGCCAGCACGGTGACCATGCCGTCCAGAATGCCTTCCGGTGTTTCCTCGCCGTCTGCGTCGAGTACGGCGGGAGTGGTCATCAGATGACCCACGTTGCGCACTAACAGCAGGCTGCGGCCGTGCAGTGTCACGGCGGAGCCGTCCGGGGTGGTATATTTCCGGTCCGGATTGAGTGTGCGGCTTACCGTTTTGCCGCCTTTCTCAAAGCTGTCTTGCAGGTTGCCCTGCATAAGGCCGAGCCAATTGCGGTACACCTCGGTCTTGTCTTCCGCGTCTACAGCGGCTATCGAGTCCTCGCAGTCCATAATGGTGGTAATCGCCGCCTCGAGTAGCAAGTCCTTCACGCCTGCCGGGTCGTCTCTGCCGATATAGTGGTCACGGTCAATCTGTATTTCTATATGAAGGGCGTTGTGGCGTAGCAAGACGGCACTGGGTTCTTCGTCGTGCCCGCAGTAACCGGCAAACTTGCCGGGTTCGCGCAAGCCTGTATGTGAACCGTTTACCAGGGTGGCGACCAGTTGTTGGTCGTTGATGGCATATGTGGCAACGTCCTTGTGGCTGCCCTGCGCCAGCGGTGCCGCTTGATCCAGGTGATCGCGGGCGAATGCAATCACCTTTGCGCCGCGCACCGGATTGTAGCTCTTACCCTGTTCCGCACCGTCGGTCTCTGGAATCGCATCGGTGCCGTACAGCGCATCGTACAGGCTTCCCCAACGGGCATTGGCAGCGTTCAGCGCGAAGCGCGCATTTTTAACGGGTACGACCAGCTGCGGACCCGGTACTTGGGCTATTTCCGCGTCTACATTCCCTGTCGTGACCGTGAATTCTTCGCCTTCAGGTAACAGGTAGCCAATTTTCTTTAAAAAGCTCTTGTAGGCGACGTGGTCATGAGCCTGGCCCGCGCGTTCTTGATGCCAATTGTCGATGCGCGCCTGCAAATCATCGCGAATGGCCAGCAGCTCACGGTTGCGCGG
>JBPCXM010000354.1:0-7190 GCA_051008535.1 Pseudomonadales bacterium
CGTACAAGGGCCGGGTCATATGGCACGAAGACCAGGCCACTAAGGACTGGTTCTACCCGGCGATGGGGGAAATCATTTCACCTTATCCTGCGCCGACCGTTGAGGACGCGATTAGACATTTGGATACGCCGCTACGGGTCATCCTTGAACTTGTCCCCGAGAAAACGATCCGCTTTGACGGCGATGCCATTTCCAAGGCATCCTACGAAAAGAATATTCCAGGAACCGATGACTAAGGGCCAGCAAAGCTCTCGCGTTGGTCAGACCGTCACCGACGTAAACGATTACAATGTGTTGTCAGCAAATTCTATAGAGGAACCAGCCAAATCATGAGACGTGTAGAAGGTAAGATTGCAATTGTTACCGGTGCCGCCTCGGGCCTCGGCCTAGCCTGCGCGCAACGGCTGGCAGAAGAAGGCGCCACAGTAGTGGTGGCAGACGTAGCCGAAGAACAGGGTCGCGCGGTGGCTGACGGCATCGTGGGCGCCGAGTTTGTCCTGTTGGATGTGACCAGCGAGGCTGCCTGGCAAGCCCTGGTCGATGACGTTGTCAATCGGCATGGCCGGCTTGATGTTTTGGTAAACAATGCCGGTGTGGCGCAGTTGGCCAGCATTGAAGAGACCACCGAGGAAATCTGGCGGTTTGTGCACTCAGTGGGCACAGATGGTACCTTCTACGGCTGCAAGCACGCCCTGAGGGCTATGAAAGACGCGAGGCGGGGAGCTATCATCAATATGTGTTCAACGGCCAGCATTCAGGGTGGACCTAACATATTCGCCTATGCCGCTTCCAAGAGCGCAATCCGTGGCATGACCAAATCCGTCGCCTGCCTGAGTGCTCAGGAGGGCTATGGCGTTCGCTGCAATTCCGTGCATCCCGGCAACATGGAAACGCCGATGCTCGAACGCATGTTCAAGGAATTTGTAGAGAAAAATCCGAAAGCTGCGGAGACCGCAGATCAAGTGTGGGTCGGGCAGCCGGTGGATGTCGCCAATATGGTACTGTATCTGGCTTCGGACGAATCCTGCTCGGTCAACGGGGCGGCCATGGTGGTAGATAACACCACCACCATAACCGAAGGATCAGTTCCCGCTTTAAACCGGTGATCGTTATGAACAATAGTGAGATCGACGCGCGGCTGCGCAATGAAATCATCGACGCGTACGGTGCGTATGCCGAAGGAATCGACAGCAAGAATTGGTCCCTGGTACGCAGTTGTTTCGCCGACGAGGTTTATATCGACTACGGGGAAATAAGCGCCGCCGATGGCGGCCCTGAAGAACCGCGCCCTATCGAGAAATGGATGGCGCATTTGCAGGGAGTTATCAATGGTTTTGATCACACCCACCATACCCTCAGTAATTTCCGTTTTAACCGCGATGGCGAGCGGATTGCGTGTCGCGCCTACCTCACCGCACACCATGTGATCTTCTCCGGACCGGAACCGGGTACCGCGGGCGTCGATGACGTCGTTACGATAGTGGGAGAATACACCAACAGCTACGAGCGTGCCGACCAGGGTTGGAAAATTCATCGCTCCCGTCTGCAGGTGTACTGGTCCAGCGGCAACCCGAACCTGTTCCCGCTGGCCATGCAACGCGCAGCAAATATGAGTTCAGAGTCCAACACCTAGCCGCACAACACTCACCTGCGGGTGCTAAAGCTAAAGCTGGTTAACCAGTTCGCCAAATAGGTCAATGGTTAACAACCGCACGGGACTCGAACCCGAAAGCGATGTTTATAGTAGCAGGCCAGAGCAGTTAATCTATTGATTTTATGGTTCTGTAAAAACTGACTATGCGAAAGAAGTAAGTTAAGGTCTCAGTAGGATGTACTGTGCCATTTTTTGGAGCGCGAATCTCACTTTATGAACTGCCCAGCGTGTTCTTCTGTGAATACCCGCGAAATTCCTAAATTGGTCATGTGGGTGGTCTATCACTATTACCGGTTCAAACTAAGCCTGGACAATATCGTGGAGCTGACTCCAATCAGAGGTATCCACGTGAACCAACAAACCTTGCACAATTGGAAACTCATGCCAATTGGTAAGATTTAAATTTACTGTGCCCAGGCCAGCGAAGTTGCAGGTAACGTTAGAGGTTAAAGAGTGCGCGGTCGCTCTAATTATCGCTGTGCTGTCCCGCGTGAAGTAGAACTTCCGCCTCCTGGGTGTGGTATGGCGCCGGTGCGCCGCCGGTAGTTTCTCCAGCATCGACAACCAGAGTGTGGCCGCTTATGCAGCGCGCATCGCTGCTGAGCAGATACAGAATGGCTGTGGCGACATCGTCGGGCATGCAGGCAAAGCCCAGCGGCGAGGTCGCGGCTATGAAGGCGGCGGTGGTTTCCGGATTGGTATCTCCCAGGGCGTTGGTCATCGGTGTGACGGTACCGCCAGGCGCAATGGCGTTGACCCTTATGCCGTAGGCCGCGAGCTCGGATGCTGCAGATTTCGTCAGCCCGATCACCGCATGTTTGGCCATGGTATAGGTGTGGGGCCCCAGGCCACCCATCACCCCAGCCGTACTAGAAAGGGAGACGATAGCCCCTGTGCCCTGGTCCTTCATCGCACGCGCTGCGTGCTTGATGCCCAGAAACACGGCCCGCGAGAGGATGGCCATGGTGTGATCGAAAGCTTTGGCACTGGTATCCATGATCGAGCCCACAGCCCCGACGATACCTGCGTTATTGACTATGCCGTGGAGAGCACCGAAATGGTCCACGCAGCAGGCGACGGCGGCTTCGATATCTTGTTCGCGCGTGACATCCGTGCGCTGGAAGACCGCAGCTGCCCCCAGATCCTCTGCCAGTGCCTGGCCGAGCACTGGCTGGAGATCGGCAATCACAACACGGCCGCCTTCTCTGACCACGCCCCGGGCTGTGGCCTCGCCGATGCCACTCGCTCCACCTGTTATGACCACTGCCTTATCAGTAAACCTTGCCATAGCATTTCTCCTGCGCGCTTAATAGTGTATGGAATGCAGCCCTCATTTGTTCAAGGGCGACGGCGGTTGTCGCGCCGGTATACCGCGTCGTCGGACCGGGAGCCGCGCAAGCTGTCCGGTGCCAGTTCAAAATAGCTGTCCTGGGTGGGCTGGATGCGGCTCCAGTCAATCCGCTCGCTACGATAGGCGAATTTCCACAGACCATCACGGCATTCGTAGCGGTCCAGGTAGCGCCCGGAAATGATCATATCCTCGAAGCCATTGCCAGCCGGGATCTTGTGGTAGGCTTGGAAATAGACCTCGCCAAACCCCTCGTCACCCTCGATATCAATCAACACGTTGCCAATCATGTGCTGGTTGGCTGCGTGCGCTTTGAGAGCGGTGATAGCAAACTCCATGAAAGCAGATGGTGTTCCATCGAAAAAACCGTACTCGCACCAGCCGTCCTCCCAGAACAGGTCGAGCAACAATTCCTGGTCCAGTCTGTCCAGGCCGCGCATATAGCGGCAGGACAGCTCATAGATCTCCTGTTTCGCAAGCAGTTGGTCCAGTTTGTTATTCATCCCTGGCCATCCCCATCGGTGATAAACGAGTACAGCGGGTCTTCTCTGTCATGTCGACCTTTGGTGAAGGCTGCAAAGGCTTCTGACTGTCGCTCATCCTTCAGTGACCGGGTACTGCTCCAATCCATCACCACCTGCCGAAACAACAGTTTCCATTGCCCATCGCGTTTTTCCAGCGTATCCAGGTAACGGCCGTCGAAACGCATTTCCTGCTCGCCCCCCGGAAACAGGTGCACAGCGTTCACATAGCTCTCTACCCCGGCCGTGGCGTCATGCAGTTCGATGAGGGAATTGCCGATACGGTGCCGTGTTAATTCATAGCTTTGCCCAAGCGCCGTCACTACCAATCCGGCAAAGTCCTGTGCCGAGCCGCGGTAACTACCGTAGTCCACATCCGCGTCAGGCCAGTAGCATTGCTGTAACAGTTTGGCGTCAAGGCGGTCGAGACCCCGGCAGTGACTGTGCAGGATATCCACAATTGCCAGTCGGTCTGCCAGGTCAATGGCGCAGGGTGGAATGCCCAGGTGTGTGCTCATGCTTCCGCCTTCCTGATTGTGAACGGCGGACTTGCCAATCCAGCCGCTTGCAGTTCATAATAAAAAAACAGTTGGTCCTGATTGTATAGCTGGGTGTCGTTGTCTGTCCACTCAAAAACTGGCTTAGCAAGGAGTCATTCTTCCAATGACAGAAAATAACAGTGCACCCGGAACCGCCAGGTCGCCCGGCCCCTCCATTGGCGATACACTCGCAAACGATTCACGCGGGGCGCCACCGCCGCTTCTTGAAAATCGCTACGCATTTCTCGGAGACGAGGACATCGAGTGCCACCGCTATACTTCACGCGAGTTTGCTGAACAAGAAACCAGGCGACTGTGGAATCGCTGCTGGCAGTGGGCATGCCGGGAAGAACACATTCAGGACGTGGGCGACACCTACGTCTATGACATAGGCCCCTACTCGGCGCTCATTGTTCGCAGCGCCTCTGACACGATCCGGGCATTCATCAACAGCTGCACCCACCGCGGAACCCGACTGCTGGCGGCAGAAGGCAGTGCTTACTGCGGGCAGTTCACCTGCCCGTTCCATGGCTGGTCGTGGACACTTGACGGTGGCTTGCAGAACGTGCCCGGTCGCTGGGATTTTCCGCATGTTTGCGCCGAGCGCCACAACCTGCAGGTGATTAAGTGCGAGACCTGGGGCGGATTCGTATTCGTAAATCTGGATCCCGATGCGCGGCCGTTAAAGGATTATCTGGACGTGCTGCCAGAACATTTTCGTCATTTTCCATTGGAGCGGCGGCGTATCAGCGCGCATGTGCAGAAAATTCTTCCCGCTAACTGGAAGGTGGCCCAGGAAGCCTTTATGGAGGCGTACCATAATTTCGAAACGCATAATGCACCCAACGGGGCTAACACACAGTACGATATTTTTGGTAAATACGTCAGCCGCTTCATTCACAATATCGGCAATTACAGCCCCGAGTCCCTGGCCGATTATCTTGGAGACAAATGGCGAAACCCTCCCCTGACGGAGAACGAAAATCTGCAGATGCTCGCCGCCCTGGGCGTTGACAGAGAGGAGGTGCCACCGGGTGAGAGCGCTCGAAGTTTTGCCGCCGAGGATCTGCGGTGTAGGATGGGAGAGGCCCTGGGGATAGACCTGTCGGGTGTAAGCGATACGCTGATGCTGGATTCTATCGAATACCACTTGTTTCCTAATATGTTCTTCTTTGCAGGCATCACAGTGCCAATGGTCTATCGATTCCGGCCTAACGGCGATGACGTGGACAGCAGCATTTTCGACATCATGCTGCTCGAACCCCTGCCCGATGGGGCGCCACATCCGGAGCCACCGGAGCCGGTACGGCTGGAGGTGGAGCAATCATACGCCGAGGTGGAAGCCTTGCGCTGGCTAGCCCCCGTCTACGACGAGGACACCGGAAACTTGCAGATGCAACAGCAAGGCCTGAAGACCAGTCGCAAGCAGGGCATCACGCTAGGGAACTATCAAGAGGCGCGGATTCGCCGCGTACACATGACTCTGGATGAATTCCTGGCGGATTGATTGGAGCACTGTGCATGACCGACGAGCAATTTGAGGCAGTGGCAAGCGTGGAGCAACTTCCCTCTGGGCAAACCCTCTGTGTGGAAGTACAAGGCCGCGAAGTCCTGATTTGTCATACCAGCGAGGGCATATTTGCCGTGGATAATCTATGTTCCCATGCCGCAGAGCGTTTGAGTGAGGGCAAACTCAAGGGGCAGCGCATCCTCTGCCCCTTGCATGGTGCGGCCTTCGACGTGCGCGATGGCAGCGCTCTTACACGACCCGCAGTGCGCCCGATAGCGAACCATGCCGTGCGGGTGGAAGGAAATCAGATCCTGGTATCCCTTACAGAAACCTGATCCTTTCAGCGCTGCTGTCACCCGGAAAAGATCTTCAGCTCTCGCCAGGACGCCAGCTGCCATGGAAACCTACGGGTACGCGGTGCTGCAGCTGTGCCACCGCCAGCGGCCCGGCACTGACATTTTGCGCATCCAGAACGTTCAGCGCGCTGGTCTTGTCGTTCATGTCGGTGACTACTGAGAGCAGGTAGCCTTCGCCCTCGGCTGTATCGTCGGATTTCGGTACGAAGATTGCCTCGGAGGTAAAGATGGATTGGCGCTCGCCAAAGCAGTGGCGCTCCACCTGCCCGCTCCGGTGATCATAACGCGCCACAACATTGTACATGTCACCGCCCGTACCTTCCGGTGACGTGTAGAAACCATAGCGATAATGCTGTGCAACGTAGTGTGGATCGACCTGTGGAAACTCGCAGCCGCGCAACACTCACCTGCGGGTGCTAAAGCTAAAGGCGGTTAACCAGTTCGCCATTTAGTCTAAGGCGTTTGCCCTCATTGACATTTCCAATGTCTAACGGGGCGCTACGACTCGCCTTTTTCATCCTCGGCAAACAACCCCCCGAGTTCGGCGCGCAGGTGAAAGCCATCCCATTTTGGCGTCCCACTGTGGTGTCCGATCGGAACCAATGGGTTCTTGAACATGGGAGAGGCGCCGTCCACCTTCATGTTTTCGCCGCTCACAAAGGCAGCGGCAGGAGAGAGCAGGAAGGTGACTGCTGCGGAGATCTCGCTCTCAGTCCCGAGACGCGCGGCCGGGGTCACCTTGACCTCGTTGAGAAACTGGCTCTGCACCTCTTCCGGATAGGTGGCGAGGCCGCCTGTAAGAATGGGGCCTGCCGCGACCGAATTGACCCGTACGTGCTCCGCGGCCCACTCGGCGGCTAGGGTCATGGTCATGTTCATAACGCCTGCCCGCGCTGCTCCAGAGTGCACCATGCCAGGGATGCCCATCCACACATCTGCGACGATGTTGACGACGGCACCTCCATGGTCTCTGAAAGAGTGCTGGTAGGCTGCTTGCGTGACCCACCAGGTGCCATTCAGGTTGGTGTCTGTGACCGCGGTCCAACCTTTCGGTTTGAGCGTGCCCGCCCTGACGGGAAATTGCCCACCCGCATTGTTTACAACGCCGTCCAGCCGGTCGTGCTTGTCGACGATACCGACAATGGCGCGATCAACAGCTTCCTGATCGCGGATGTTGAGCACAACGTAATCGGCCTTCCCGCCCCGGACTCCTCGATTTCGCCCACCACTCGCTGGAGTGATTCTTCCGTTCGGCTCATGAT
>JBPCXM010000355.1:0-7866 GCA_051008535.1 Pseudomonadales bacterium
CGGTGTGGCGTCTTCAGCCAAGGTCGGGAAAACACAGTTGGCGAAAATCACAGCTCCAGTCGATGACAAGTTTTGCGTCGAACCGAAGGCCACCGTGCTGTCGATATTTTTTGCCGCGCGATACACCCAGCTGCGCTCGGCGCGGTTGAACGGCATTTCCTCGCGGTCCATCGCAAAAAAGTACTGCCGAAAAAACTCGCCCAGTTCCTCGAAGAAATAGCGAAAACGGCCGATCACCGGAAAATTTCTGCGAATGGCTTGTTCTTTCTGGGTCACGTCCTTGATATACATAACAATAACTGCCAACACACCAAGGCCGACTGCCAGAATGAACAGGCCGGTTAACACTTCCATAACAATGAGTAAGAAGTTCATCGGGTAGTACCTCTCAGCTTTTGAGTTTAAGAGTTATCGCTGGGTTTTCAGCACAAACAATTTATCGATTTGCATGTCTTCAATAGTGAACGGTATGCCGCCCACAGCCAAACCGGAATGGCGTAGTCCCGCGAATGGCATGGCATCGTGGCGAAAAGCCGTATGGTCATTAACCATGACCGCCGCCGCGTCGAGCTGTTGATAGGCTTCGAACGCGCGGTCAACATCCTGCGTGAACACTGCCGCCTGAAACGCAACGTCTAGACTGTTGGCGCGCGCAATGGCGTCATCAACATCGCGGTAGGAGTACAGGCAAACCACAGGGCCAAATATTTCCTTACTACTGACCGCGCAATTCGCCGGTGGTTCGAGTAGCAGTGTCGGCTGATAACAATTGTTAGGCAGCACGTCACCCCCGGCAAGCAAGGTGGCACCTGCATCGACCGCCTCTTGCACCCAGCCGGCAACGCGCTTCACTTCGGCTGGACGAATCAAGGGGCCAAGCTCGGTGCTATCGTCCAGCGGATCCCCAACACGCAACTGCTGCACAACTGTTGCCAATTTATCTGCAAGTTCGTCCAACAGCAATTCATGAACAAACACGCGTTGTACCGACACGCAGACCTGACCCGAGTGGTAGTAGCCACCTTTGAGTAAGCTGGGAATAACTTTGTTAAGATCTGCCGTCGCGTCGACAATGACCGGCGCCGCACCACCGTGCTCTAGCGCACAACGCGTGCCGGCGGCGAGTTTCGTGCGTAGCATCCAGCCGACTTTGGCACTGCCTATAAAGCTAAAAAAACCTACCCGCGGGTCACTGACCAGGGCCGTGGCCAACTCGAGTTTCTTCGGCACCAAAGCCTGGCACCACGACATGGGCAAACCGGCCTCCGTCAGCAACGAGGCGAAATTAAAACAAGAGAGTGGCGTATCATCGGCGGGTTTGACTATCACCGGGCAGCCAGCTGCTACTGCAGCAGCGACTTGATGCACAATAAGATTTAACGGATGGTTAAACGCGCTGACCGCTACCACCACTCCGACCGGCTCCTTGCTAGTAAAACCAAAGCGCATATTCCTCGGGTCGGCTTCGGGCAGTGCATAGCGAGCTCCAGCCTCAGAAGAAATAGTCTCAATGCAAATCTTGATGCCGTTAATCGCCCGGTCGACTTCCACGCGCGAGTCGATTAATGGTTTGCCGCCCTCCATCGCAGCCAGCCGCGCCAGCTCGTCTTTCTGCTGCTCCATCAAGGCAGCGAGGTTCTCCAGCACGTTGATGCGTTGCTGCAAACTCAGCCAGGCGCGTCGATTGCGAAATAGTGCATAGGCATTCACTAACGCTTGCTCAACGTGTGACGCGCCCGCCAAATCAATTTCGCCGACTGTTGAGCCATCAAATGGCGATATAACGGTCCTCTTTTTAAGCGGCGCGTCACAGCCGGCAATTTCAGTTGCAAAATACTTATTCATCGCCGCCCCTCTTGTTATTTAAATGGGGCAATAAATATTACCCAACTGCTCAGTTAATATTTTGTTCTCGCGGTAATCAATGGGCAATACCAGCAGGCTTGGCCCTTCGGTGTCCAAAGCTGCGCCAACGGCGTCCTTAAGGTCTTGGCTACGCTCTACCCGGCTGCCGGACCAGCCGAAAGCCTGCGCCAGCTGCATCCAATCGGGATTACCAAAACTCAGGTCTGTATGCCTGCCGAATTCGTTCTCCTGCTTCCAGGCAATAAGGCCGTACATATGGTCTTCCCACACCATGGCGACGATATTGCTGTTCAAACGCTTCGCTGTTTCCATTTCCTGCACGTTCATCAAAAAACCCGCATCACCACAGATCGCAATAATTTGCCGCTGCGGATCGACCAGCGAGGCGGCTATCGCACCCGGCAAGGCAAAGCCCATCGAACAAAAGCCATTCGGTATCAAGCAGGTATTTGGCTCGTGACATTGAAAATGGCGCGCAATCCACATCTTATGCGCACCGACGTCCGACAGTAGCAGCCCGTCCGGATTCAGCACTTCGCGCACATCATGCAATACTTTTTGCGGGCGTATCGAAGCTTCCGTCGCGTCGCTTTTATGTTCCTCGATTGCGGCGTGCATTTCACGGCGCACCGCTTGTTGTTGCGTGAATTCGCGCGGTTTGACGTTGTTATCTTTTAGCAAACTATTGATAGCCGCCAATGTAGTCGCAATATCGCCAATCACCTCCAGGTTTGGATTGTAATTGTCGTCAATTTCAGCCATCAGAAAATCGATATGGATAATGTCTTTATCGCCGGCAGCATTCCATAAGGCCGGATGATATTCGACCATGTCATAGCCTACGCTGACAATGAGATCGGCGGCATCAATCGCGCAAGCAGGATAGTCCTTGGAACCAAGGCCAATAGTATACAAACAATATGGCGCGTCCATATCGACACAACCCTTCGCCATAAAGGTATTGACGACGCCGATGCCAGTCAACTCGCAAAATTCGCGCAATTCCACACTGCTGCGCTTGCGAATACAACCGTTGCCTGCGAGCACCACGGGGTTTTTGGCCTGCAATATTTTTTCATATGCTTCATTAACAACCGCAGTATCGGGTATCGAACGCCGATAACGTTTGGGTCGCATCGGCGCCGCATCGACTTCGTGCTTGGCAACATCCTCCGGTAACTCGATATGCACGGCGCCTGGTTTTTCGGTGCGCGCTAAACGCACGGCTTTACGCACAATTTCCGGAATACTGCCGGCATGCCAAACCGTGGTCGCCCATTTGGTGACCGGATCGAACATTTCCACCACATCCATGACCTGATGCGATTCCTTATGCAAGCGCGAGGTCGCGCCCTGCCCGGTCAATACCAGCATTGGCGCACGGTCCATATTAGCGTCGGCCACACCGGTGATTAGATTGGTCGCACCCGGCCCCAATGTGCCCAAACAGCCGGCCGGATTACCGGTAATACGACCGTATATCTCCGCCATAAAGGCCGCGCCCTGCTCATGCCGAGTCAAAATAAACTTGACAGACTTCGACTGCTCTAGCGACATCATGAAATCTGCATTTTCTTCTCCTGGAACGCCGAAGATGTACTCGATTCCCTCTTCTTCAAGACATTTGACGAAAAGATCGGAGGCTTTCATTAGTATGCTCCTTCAGATTAATTATTTAAGTATGCGCCTTTAGAAGAACACTGCCAATGAAAGTTCCACACTATGCATCACTTAAAGCAGGTCTCGTCTATTGGACGTTGCAAACTTAGTTTACCGACTTCGTGTGTACCGCTCGCGGCCGGTTCCAAAACAGCAGAACGGCACAACTGATCCACACTCCGCAGGCCATGAAAAACAGCACGCCGCCATCGGTGTTGCCAGCAGCATCTATCGTGCGGTTCACCCCCAAAGGCGTGAACAGGTGGAAAAAAATCGCGCCGCTGATGGCGCCGATACCCAACAGGGCGCCCCAGAAGCGCGTTTTCGGTATTAGCAACAGCATACTAGCCATCAATTCCGCCGCGCCGACAACGTAACCGCCGTATTTCGCAAACCCAGGGGCCAGAGCGGACAAACCTTCAATACCAGCCATCCAGTCACCAATGGTGCCGAATATAATCTCGGTCTCCTCAGAGCCGGTGAATTTGAAGAACAAGCTTTGAATAAAAACGAATACCACGTAGGCAACCAGTGCCCAGTGAATCGTTTTATGCAGTATCGTGCCCCTTTCCGACTGCAAGCCAGGAAATGATTCGACACTCGGATCCATCGACACAGTGCGCATAGCTACGCTCCAGCCGCAACGGCGGAATCACTAGCCGTTGCAACATTGGGATTAGTCAACGCCACCACGACGATGACACCTACTGCCATGACGAAGTAGTAGCCCATGACCAGCCCGGTCCAACCAAACAGGAACGGGGCAACAATAAACGCAGCCGCCGCGCTAAGGTCTAGCAGCAAATGCGTCTTGAACGAAAGTGCCGACGCTACGCTGAAGGTGTAATCTGTTACCAGGCTGTAGACGATCAGCCCCGCGCCACCGGCAACGGATAGCCACAGAGCGAGACCTTCGAACCCTAGCAAGAAGGGCAAGACGATGAGACCCGCTGCCGCTGCGTAGTCGAGCGCGCCGTGAATAGTGGGTGTTAGAAAACGGATGCTGTTCATAATGTTCTCCTATCGGTGATAATCGAGTTTTCGTAACGGCTATAATCGTGGTCCCCCGCGAACTCACTTTGATACACTGCACACTTCTTCACTCAGCGAATACAGTTTTGCGGACCATCAACTCCAACGCCCTTACGGTTGAAGCTAACGATATAAAAAGCAATACCAAAGAACCAATACTTATTTCCTATAGGGCATTAAGGAGCACCTATGCACCTGCACCAACTGAAGTATTTTGTGTCCATCGTTGACACCGGCAGCATGACCAAAGCCGCCGAGCGCTGCTATATTTCGCAGCCTTCGATCAGTCAGCAGTTAAACAAGCTGGAAGACGGTATCGGCAAAAAATTATTTTCGCGCGTGAAAGGTAAACTCATCCTCACCGATGCGGGCCACGTTTTGTATAAACAGGCACAAAAAATTCTGACCGACGTGGAGGAAGCTAAGCGTCGCGTTAGCGATTTGGACAAATCCTCTGGTGGCGCTGTTGCCATCGGAATTTTGCCCACCTTGGCGCCATTCATGTTACCAAGCACACTGTTGGCGCTGTCGAAAAAATACCCCGCAGCCATGGTGACGGTGCGCGAAGAAGTCACCGAAGCGATAGTCGATGCTGCCGGACGCGGTGAGCTCGACATCCTCATCGATGTGTTGCCTTTCGATGAAACCCATTTGAGTATAGAACGCTTGTTTTCCGACGAGTTTTACGTGGCCGTTCACCAAGACAGTCCATTGGCGACACTAAGCGAGGTCGCCATCGACGCACTGGATGGCGAGCCGTTTATTTTGCTGCAAGACATTCACTGCTTGGCGCGACAAATTGAGCAATATTGCTTTAGAGAACGCTTTGTGCCGAAAGTGTTGTTCCAGGCCTCGCAACTGGCAACAGTTAAACAGCTGATTGAATTGCAATATGGTGTGTCGATTCTGCCATCGATTTGTATCGACAATGATTCGGACGTCACTATTCGCTATATTAAAATCAAAGGCGCAACGCCAAATCGCGAAGTGGTATTGGCTACGGCCAAAGATCGGTACCTCGGTCCTGCGGCAGAATGTTTCGTCTCTATTGTGAAGCAACAATACCAAAACAGCAGAACATCAATATAAGCCAATCTTTCAGTTGGGTATCTATGCAGTACGGGTTTCAACAACTTGGGTATGCCTCCCTACTACGTTCAGTCGTGACAAGATTTTGACGTAATCTAGCGGCGATATTTTTTTGCAGTTATATAAACTGTGCCGCTGCTAAGCAATACTGTTATAAGCGAGGTGTGTGACGAAAATTTTTGCGCAAAGCAAATTTTTAATGTGCAAACTATTCGGCAAATAAAACAAAAACCAGTTTACACGCCGCCGATGGAGGCGTAAGATTTTCCTCCCTTTTGATGTAGATTCAAGCGATTGGCCAGGTTATCTGGTTTAAAATAGATCTTGGAGATGTGCGTCATGAAAATCAGCAAATTTTTCTTATCTGCTGTGTTAGTTCTTGTCTTTCCGCTTGCTGCCAATGCGGCGGTCTTTAACCTCGCGGCGACACTTACACCTGGTGCCGAAGTACCGCCGGTGACAGCACCTGGGGCAATGGGTGATGCAGCCATGGTATTGAATGACGTAACCGGTATGTTCGCCTGGATCATCAGTTTCGAAGGCCTCACGGGTCCTGCTGTCGCCGCTCACTTTCATGAGGCCCCAGCCGGGATGAACGGTGGTGTCGTCCTGGACCTGGATACCGATCCCGGCGTCATTTTTAGCGGCCTAGGCGCGGACAGCGGAATTTTCGCCGGCGCTACGACCTTGTCTGCAGATGCTGTAATGACTCTACTTTCCGGTAATTGGTATATCAATATTCATACTGAAGCAAATGGCGGAGGTGAGATCCGCGGCCAAGTACTCGGCGGAACTTTCAACCCGATTCCCCTACCTGCCACCGCCTGGTTGTTTCTATCCGGCCTCGCCGGTTTACTGATAGTTAAACGCACAAAAACTTCCAATACCGTATAGACACCTTTTCGGCGTCACTCTCCGACGCTTATGCAAACGAATGCACCACTTTGCTGGTGCATTTTTTTTGTGCCCCAGCGGTTGATTCGCATCGCCTAAAACAAAGTGGGAACCTTTTTGCAGCTTCGTTCATCTGTAATATATGAATGATTCTGGCGGCGACCACGCAACAAAATCCTATGGCATCAAATCTCCGCTTGGCGTATTGACAGACGCTCAAGTGGTGGCCCGCGTGTTGGCAGGCGAACAGCATTTGTTTGAACTCATTATGCGGCGCTACAACCGTTTTCTGTTTCGCATTTGCCGCGGCATCTTACTCGATCAAAGTGTCGCCGAAGAAGCCGTGCAGGAAACCTACGTGCGAGCCTATTTCAATCTTGCACAGTTTCGTGGCCCTACAGGATTTTCCAGCTGGCTAGCCAGAATCGCCTACAATGAAGCCTTGGGACAATCGCGACGCGCTTCGCGTCTGCAATCGCTCGACACCTTATCCGAGGCACAATTCCAGGAGCTGCTACTCACCACACAGAGCAAGCCACAGCCCACAAACCCCGAACATTTTGCTGCGTCCAGCGAGACTATGCGGCTGATTGAACACGCTATAGATCGACTGCCGCGTGACTACCGCCTGGTATTCATACTGCGCGATATCGAACAACTCAATATTGAACAAACGGCTGTTCATCTTCAGATAAAACCGGCAACCGTTAAAACAAGATTGCATAGGGCACGCGCACTGTTGCAGCAAAGTTTAAGCCGCTACCTAGGAGAAGTCGCCAGTGACGCGTTTCCCTTCGCGGGTAAACAGTGTGATCGCATCGTCGCGGCGGTATTTGCGCGCCTCTCTTAGAAACGCTGAGCGCCTATTGGCGTTCAAAAGACGACGATTATACTACAGAGGATCTGAGCATGTTAGACAGCATATTTTGCAGAAGGGTAGGCATGCTTGTTATCGCTCTATGCTTGCCAGCGTTAGCCAATGCTAATGCTAATGCTAATGAAGCCGATAATTTTTATGGTTTTCATGCAACTTCACCCGTTAAAAATGCAATCCGGCAAACCGTAAAAGGGCGCGATATCTTTCGATTTGACACCTTCGGTGACGAAGTCTTCTGGGGTGATACCCTGCGTTTGCACGAGGCTTTAGCGGGAGATGAACTGGGCGGCGTGGGGCCCGGTGTGAGTCCGGCCACTGCCTTAGCCGTAGGCTTGAAGGTCGATAGGGACGCCCTACCGCGCAGCCTGCGCCGCGATATACGGCGCGGTAGAGTCGACCTCGATGATCCGGCTACAACCATCGCGCTGCTGCAGCTTAACGCCGTAGTC
>JBPCXM010000356.1:0-3962 GCA_051008535.1 Pseudomonadales bacterium
GCCGACAAGAGCTTGGTGGAGCCGTCGCAAATTATGGCCGACATGCAGAAAGAGTTTATGCCTGAGCTGCTGGCCAGATATCCTGGCGTAAGCTATGCGCTGGACGAAGGCGCCAAGGAAGAAATCACCATGCTCAAGAGCCTGGGCTGGGGTTTGTTATTTTCTCTGTTTGGCATCTACGCCTTACTGGCTATTTCGCTGCGTTCCTACCTGCAACCCATCATCATTATGGGTGTGATACCGTTTGGTTTTATCGGCGCCGTGGTTGGCCATATGGTTTTGGATATGCCGATTAGCAACCTGTCGCTGTTTGGCATTCTGGCATTGGCTGGCGTGGTCGTGAACGACAGTTTGATTCTGGTGGATTTCGTCAACAAGGCAGTAGACGATGGTGTCGAAAAACTCAGCGCTGTTGTCAATGCAGGCAGCCGGCGCTTCCGTGCAATTCTGCTGACCTCGTTAACAACATTTTTTGGCTTGCTGCCGATTGTTGCCGAGACCAGCACGCAAGCGCAATTTATTATTCCGATGGCAGTGTCGCTAGCGTTCGGCATTTTATTTGCCACAGTCATCACGCTGCTTCTGATACCGTGTTTGTATATCGTGCTGGAAGATTTTGTAGCAGTGTTTGCCAAAGAGCCTGCTTTCGAGCCAGGTGCCATGCCCGACGTTTTGCCGGACTAAAGATGCCTCTATAAATACGGTATAAACACCGCAAGACCAACCACAACTGCAAACATTGCCGCCAACAAAACCGCAGCCGCGGCCACGTCTTTGGCATGTTTGATTTCAAGCCGGTAATCGGTACTGACCGCGTCGGCAACGAATTCGACCGCGGTGTTGAACGCTTCGGTTAGCCATACCAACACGACAGCCAGCAACAGCCACAAACAATCATTTCGTGTTACATCTAGCGCATACGCCGCACCGGCAACAAGCAACGTTGCCACGCAATGCAACCAAGTATTGTGCTGCGTTCTCAGCAGCGTAACGATACCGCGACCGGCATACACAAAACTAGTAGCGCGGTCTTTTAGGCTAAATGGCTTGCGCATTATGGTGGAATCCGTGCTGAGAGAAAACTGTCGCGCTTCTCCTGTTTCTGTTCGGCTAGGTCCCGGCACAGATCGAAGAATGTTTCAAGATCGCTCTGCAACAACGCGTCGAACGCCGGGACCCAGCGGTTATAACTATTTATGGGTACGAGCTTGGCATTGTTCGCTGTTTGCTCAACCCAGAAACGGTAACGTTTAGCGGCGGGATATTGTTGCACAAACGCAGCAAATTCAAGTTCAAACTCGGCAAACAATCGCGCCTTTGCACCTTGCCTGTGCGCATCGTTCGGCGCAGCGTGGTAAGCACTCTGTAACTTTTCGCGTAATGCATGCACCAGGTTAACGAATAGCTCATGCACCTGCTGACGCTGCTGAAAGGCAGCAAACAGCTGCCTGCTATCGCGTACCTCCAACCAACGCTTGACTCCTTCAATTTCCACCGTGCGTGCAAAGCTCTCGTTGAAATCCGTATCGCCGGGAATATAGACCACCTTGTGCGCCAATTCATGAAATATCAAACCGGCCAACCGAGCGTCTGAATAAGACATAAAGGTATTAAGAATTGGGTCGTTAAACCAGCCCAGCGTCGAGTAGGCTTTGACGCCAGCAATGTAAGTATCAAAACCGCGCGCTGCTAGCTTGCTGGCATAAGCTCGCGCCTTGTGTTCGGAAAAATAGCCGCGATAACTAGCACATCCGGCAATAGGGTAACACCATTCGTGTGGCTCGACCGAATACGTCGGCGCTGCAAACACATTCCACACCACATAGTCGCGCTGCAAATTGACGTAGGAGGAGAAGGTTTTCTTCACTGGCAGTTTCATCTCCTCCGCCGCGAATCGCAGTATGTCCTCGATGAGCGCGAAGCGTTGGGCTTCCGCTTCGGTAAGCTGCCCCTCTGCCAGCAATTTTTTGATGGGTGTTCGTTTGGTCAGAATCGATAGCTGTCCGGTGATGGCCTGGCCATAAAAACTTAGCGACTCGCAGCCAGCCAACAGGCAACAGCTTAGCAATAGCGCGAAACAGCGGTTAATGTTATTCGGCGGAACTGTGTTTATAATTAAACGGCTCACTGATGACTCGATAATAATGCAATGCGCACATTATGTTACAAATAAGTGATTCGCACCTAATTGGCAAGGGCTCCGAGAGAACGTGTTATGTTCACCCTGAAAATAGTGCGCAGTGCATCAAAATCAATCACTCTACTTTAAAAAAGCAGTCAAACAACGAGCTTAAGTACCTAACAATTCTGTTACAGCGCAATATTTCGTGGCAGCACATTCCGAAATTCTACGGCATGGTGCAAACCAATCTTGGCGAAGGTATGGTGTACGACCTCGTGCGCGACTATGACGGCGCGGTGTCAAATACGCTGGCGCACTATTTAACGAGCGAAATCGACGTTGAGGAGACGCGGCAAATAGTGGTGGCCTTACAGGAGTTTCGCGACTATCTGCTAAGCCAGCACATTATGGTTCGCGACCCTAATGCGACCAATTTCGCGTTGCAGAAATGCAATCAGAATAGAGTGCAACTGGTACTTATCGACGGCATTGGCAACGCCAATTTTGCACCCTTGTTCAATCAACTCAACTGGTTTGTAGACATGAAAATCAAGCGCAAGTGGAATCATTTCGAGCGCTCCCTACTCAACAAACATCCGCACAACAAAACGTTGCAGGAAGTATTGCTCACAGCGGATTAGCTGGTTGAGCGCGAAGCTTCCAGCTCAACTCGACGCCAACGAATAAACATCATCGCCGCCATAAAAACGCTGACGACCGCCAGCAGTACCAGCCAGTCGACTGGCTGTCGTTCGGGTGAAAACAGCGCCAGTACTGCATTCATAAAGTACAGCAGCACAATAAAACACAGCCATGCGTAGCTGCGCCAGCGGCGCTGCAGCAGTCCTGGTAGCAAGGCTAAAAAAGGTAATGACTGCAGCACGAAGATGACCAGCCGCGTGTCAAACGATTTAGGCCAGAGCACCAATGTTTTGATTGCATAAAGAAAGACAAGCAAAGCGCAGCTGGCTAGGCAAATCGTGCGGGCCATTCCCGCCTTGGAAGAATTCATACGCTGGAAGCCAAATTCTGCGTGGCACTTGCGACGCGCTTGCCCAGCGCCTTGCACAAATTAAGCTCTTCGGCGGTCACCACGTTTTTGCTGTCTTGACCAGCAACGTGCGACGCACCATAAGGGGTGCCACCGCTTTTTGTGGTATGTAATTCGGCTTCGGAATATGGCAGACCCAACAGCAGCATCCCATGATGTAACAGCGGTAGCATCATGCTTAACAACGTAGACTCTTGCCCACCGTGCAGACTGGCGCTAGAGGTAAACACGGCGGCAGGTTTGTTGATCAGCGCGCCGCTTAGCCATAGTGATGAGGTGCCGTCAATAAAATATTTTAGCGGCGCAGCCATATTACCAAACCGGGTCGGGCTGCCAAGCACTAGGCCAGAGCAATCGCGCAGATCTTCCATCTCACAATAAAGCGCACCGCTGCCTGGAATATCCTCCTCCGTGGCTTCGCAAACATTCGACACTTGCGGCACCGTACGCAAGCGTGCCTCCACACCTGGAACCAGCTCTACGCCACGCACGATATGTTCGGCCATGGTGTGAGTCGCGCCATAGCGCGAGTAATAGAGCACCAATACATACATCAAATTGCTAAATTAGTGCCAATACGTTTTCCGGAGGGCGGCCTAATACCGCCTTACCATTGCGCACGACAACGGGACGCTCGATCAAACGCGGATGTTCAACCATCGACGCCACCAGTTTTGCTTCTGACAGATTGGTGTCAGCCAGCCCTAGTTCTTTATATTCGGATTCCCCTTTGCGCAGTAGGTCACGGGCGGATAAATTCAGCGCTTTTAGCAACTTCTTCAACTCCGC
>JBPCXM010000357.1:0-24204 GCA_051008535.1 Pseudomonadales bacterium
GCCCAACGGTTACCCGAGGACATTCGTCTCGCTATCGGTACGCACGGTATCCGTAACTCGCACCTGCTCTCGATTGCCCCAACCGGCACCATCTCGTTGGCCTTTGCCGACAACTGCTCCAACGGTATAGAACCGGCATTCTCCTGGTGTTACCAGCGGACTAAGCGCATGACCGACGGTTTGAGCCGTGAGTACAAAGTGGAAGACCACGCCTACCGCGTCTATGGCCGGCTAGGCCATAATCAAGCCGATCTGCCGGCATCTTTTGTGTCCGCGTTGGAGATCAGCGCCAAAGATCATATGCTAATGCAGGCATCCATCCAACCTTATGTTGATGCCAGCATCAGCAAGACTGTAAACGTAGCGGAGGACTACCCCTTCGGTCAGTTCCAGGATCTCTACCTCGACGCGTGGAAGGCCGGTCTAAAGGGTATCACCACCTATCGCCCCAACACTATTTTGGGCAGTGTACTCTCGGTTGGCAGTGGTGAAGATCGGCTACAGGACCTCGATCAGTCTGAGCCTGACCGCAAGATCCAAATTCCCGCAACCCCCGACGTGGCGCTGACCTCGCTGCGCTGGGTCAATCGCCCGCAATTTGCTGCCGGTAGTCCTGGGATTTGCTACATGGTGGAAAATCCCCAGCAACGTTTTGCTGTTTTCATCGGACATATCGACAACGGCACACCGCAGGTATTCGAAGTATGGGTAATCGGTGCCGAGCAACCCCGAGGCTTAGCAGCGCTGGCCAAAAACCTGTCGATGGATATGCGCGCGATGGACAACAAGTGGCTACAGCTAAAGCTCAATTCGCTGAGCAAAACCGCTGGCCAAGCCTTCTCCATGGCGATGCCGCCCAGTGGCGATCTGATTAAGGTACCCGGTAACGTGGCCTCCCTCGCCAGTCTGATTCGCTACCGTTGCAATGAGATGGCCATGTTTGATGAGTCTTCAGGCCCAGCCCCGTTGGTTGATGCCATGTTCAGCCGCAGAGAGCCAAAATCTGGCACCGATGGCACACTATCCTGGACGGTTGATATCTATAACCCCGCCACCGGTGATGACTTTGCCATGTTTGTTAAAGAGTGTGTGCTGCCCGACGGCGGCCATCGGCCTTACAGTGTGTGGTTATCGGGTAACTATCCTCTCGACTTTAATGGTATTACAAAATCCCTCAGTCTGGATATGCGCGTTCTTGATCCGGCTTGGATCGGAAAAAAACTGCGTGGGTTGCAACACTTTCCGGAAGCGCAGGGGGATTTTTTTGCTAAAACACCGGGCAGTGAAAAGCAAGCCATACAACCTTCTACCGTGGCCTATGTTGCCCGCTTACTCATCTACCGTTATAACATGCTGGGAATTCTCGACCAAGGCGGTTACCCGATAAACCCCATGGGCATGATGCGGACACCAGACAACAGTAGTAAAGGTAGCAATGTCGAAAACCTAAGCTTGGCGGGTAAGATCTGTCCAGAGTGCGCCAACGCCGCCGTGATACGCCGTGACGGATGTGATTTTTGTACTGCCTGCGGGCATGTAGGAGCCTGCGGCTAAACAGCCTGCGCGCATCAGTGATTTCAACTTGAAGATTCCATTAGCCGCCTCGCGCAACGAGGCTTTTCGCCTGATCAAACTGGGCAGCCCCATCCTGGTGGGGCAGCTTGCACAGACGGGCATGAACACCGTCGATACGATCATGGCAGGCAACTATGGTGCGAAAGATCTTGCCGCTATCGCCGTCGCTCAAAGTTTTTGGTTCCCAGTGATCATCTTTTTCGTCGGGGTATTCGCTGCGACGACCACCACAGTTGCTCACCACAGCGGCGCACGCAGCGCTACCGCTATTAAAACAACCGCCCAACAATCGCTCTGGTTGGCGCTGTTTTGTGCGCCATTGGGCATCGCAGTACTCGTCAATGCTGATCTGTTAATCTCCAGGCTTGGGGTAGATGCCGATGTACGGCAAATCGCGCAGGATTATCTGTTGTACCTGGCGTTGGGTTTGCCCGCAGCCACGCTGTTTTTAGCGCTACGAGGGTTCAGCGACGGTCAGGGTGAAACACGACCCATCATGCTGATAAACATCCTCGCATTCTTTTGCAATATCCCATTGAACTACATTTTTATCTTCGGTAAGTTTGGCGTGCCTGAGTTGGGCGGCGCAGGCTGTGGCCTGGCGACCTGCATTGTGCTTTGGATTCAGTTGTTGAGTATTCTGTTGATGTTGGTGTGGCATAAACGGTTGAAACAGATTCGTATTTTCCAGGGCTTGAGCCGCCCACGGCGGCGTGATCAATGGCAGCTATTGAACTTGGGTGTGCCTATTGGATTGACCGGTCTCGCGGAAGTCTCCTTATTTTCTGCGGTGGCGTTGATTATTGCCCCGCTGGGAACCGAAATCCTGGCAGCCAGTCAGGTAGCCAATAGCATCTCCGCGCTGACCTTTATGTTGCCCTTGTCTGTCGGCATGGCGATTACTATTCGCGTCGGCATTAGGTTGGGTGCTAACGATATGGCTGGTGCGCGCTTTAGTAGCCTGGTAGGAATATCAGTCGCAGCTATCTTGGCTTTGATTAGCCTGACGTCAATAATCCTCGGCCGCGAACAGATCGCCGGCCTTTACACCAATGACCACGCCGTTATTGTCGGCGCCGGTGTGCTACTGATCTTTGCAGCTATTTATCAGATACCGGACGCGGTTCAGATCTCGGTCGTCAGCGCGTTACGTGGTTATCGAGACACTCATGTACCGCTACTTATTGTGCTGGTCGCTTATTGGGTTATAAGCGTGCCATTGGGCTGGTGCTTGACGATGGGAGTGGGAGCGATCGAGCCGCTGGGCGCCAAAGGCATGTGGATTGGTCTGGTGTGCGGTCTTTCTTGTGCGGCGGTATTGCAGAGCATCAGGTTTCGACATGTACTCGGGCGCGAACGTTGCGACTAATCGCTTTAGATCTGGTTCGGTTTTGCGGCGTTTTCTGTGGTCATGTACCACTATACGTATAGCTACGAATCTAATTCGTTTTTGGTTTCAAGTGTTCGTAGCTTTGAGCAGGCTGAAAGTTTTAATAGAGACCCCGAACCAGTCAATCAGTCAATTGCCGTGTTGCTAATAGCCGTCAGCTATTTGGCAGTATAGCCGCCGTCGATAACCAACTCGCTGCCGGTCATATATTTCGATTCATCGGAGGCCAGAAATAATACACCGTTGGCGATATCAAGCGGTTCGCCCATGCGTGCGACCGGGATGTTGCCGATAACCTGTTCTTCAAATCCCGCTGCCTCTTCCGCAGGCATTGCAGCCAATGCATTTTCTACCATTGCCGTCAGTATGAAGCCGGGATGTACAGAATTGACGCGAATATTGTAGCCTTCTTGCGCGCAGTGTAAGGCCGCCGACTTGGTAAATATGCGCACCCCGCCCTTGCTGGCGTTGTACGCAGCTGTTCTGGCCTCGCCAATGATACCTTCTATGGAAGAGATATTAATGATCGAGCCGCCGCTGGCTTTCATGGCCTTCACCCCTGCTCGCGTACCGAGAAAAACAGCATCCAGGTTCACGCTTAGGGTACGTTGCCAATCTTCGAGTGTGGCCTCTTCGACGTTTCCAGTAATCACAATGCCCGCATTGTTAACCAACACATCCAGCTTACCAAATTGAGTGACAACGGAGTCGACTACTGCTTGCCAGCCGGCCTCATCGGTCACATCGTGGGTGATCGCCAGCGCGTTGCCGCCGCTCGCGTTGATTTCACTGGCAACCCTTTCCACCTGCGCGCCGTTGATGTCTGTCACTACGACCTTGGCGCCCTCTTCCGCCAGGCGTTTGGCGGTTGCTTCGCCGAGGCCAGAGCCACCACCGGTTATCAATGCAATTTTGTCCTTTACTCGCATGTTTCGGTCTCCCGATTTATTTATGTTACGAAGTTTTTAACGCAGTAATTCGTCAACCTGCTCTATCCAATGTTTGACCGGTTTGCCAGCTCCCGCAGCCAGATGGGTTTGGCAGCCTATATTGGCGGTAATAATAATATCTGGATTGCTTTCCTCAAGCGCTTCGAGTTTGCGCCGCAACAGATCATTCGATATATCTGCATTGAAAATAGAATACGTTCCTGCCGAACCACAGCACAGGTGATCGTCCTTGATCGTAGGCAGCACAAAGCCAAGCGTGAGCAACACTTGTTGAGTTGTCGATTTTAGAGAGAGGCCGTGCTGTAAGGTACACGGGCAATGGAAGGCCACTGAAGTGCTTTCTTTTAATTCTAGTTGCGACAGGTCTTCAGCCGCCAACACTTCGCTGATATCTTTCACCAGCTCATCGATTTTTCTCGCTTTGGCTGCATAGGAAGGATCGTCTCTAAGCAATCTCTGATAGCCGCGTAAGAAGTTTCCACAACCGCTGGCTGTGGAGACGATTGCTTCCACTCCTTGCTCTACGTACGGCCACCAGGCGTCGATGTTCTGGCGAGCGAAATCCAGCCCTTCCTTTTGCGCGCTGGCGTGGTAACTCAATGCACCGCAACATGCCTCATCAGGTGCGCGAATGCAGGCTATACCTAGTTTTTCCAGCACGCGCGCAGTTGCCGCATTGGTGTTGGGAGAGATCCCAGGTTGCACACAACCCTCGAACAGAATGACCTTGCGCGTACACAGTGATGTTGGCCAGGCAGACGCCGGTTTGTATGCTGGAATATGTCGCGTTACTAGCTGTGGTAGCACTGGTTTGAAATATTGACCTAACCGCAATAGAGGAGTGAACCGGTTGCGATGTGGCATCACCAGTCGCATAGCGCGGCGCAACACGCGCTGCAGCAGTGGACGCTTGAGCCGTTGCTCGACTTCTGCGCGGCCGATATCCAGCAGGCGATGGTAGTTGACGCCGGATGGACACGTAGTCTCGCAGGATTGGCAGGTCAGGCAGCGGTCAAGGTGTAGTTGCGTTACCGCGGTGGCTTCACCACCCTCCAACATCTCCTTAATCAGGTAGATGCGGCCGCGTGGGCTGTCCAACTCGTTACCCAACACTTGATAAGTGGGGCACGTGGCAATGCAAAACCCGCAATGTACACAACTGCGCAGGATATTATTCGCTTCCTGCCCTAGGGATGTTGCCAGCAGCTCCGGAGGTAACGCCGTGTGCATACTACAAATCCGCGTACATGAGGTTGGCGTTGAATACCCGGTGTGGGTCAAAGGCGGCTTTTAGCTGCTGGTGCCAAAGCATCAGCCCGCTGTCTAGTGGCTGAAAAATGTCCGCTTCTTTACCTCCGCCTTTGATAAGCGTTGCGTGTCCGCCTGCAGTTTGGCACAAACTACGAATACGATCGGCAGGCTCGTAACCGCGATACCAGCGCTGCGCGCCGTTCCAATCGATAAACCATTTACCGCCCAATGGCAAGGTCGATGTCATCGCAGGTAGATTCAAGCGCCACAGTGGTTGCGTTTCCCCAGCAAAGAATGGCAGCTTGAGATTACTAAGTTGCGACCAGAAATCGTTATCCACTGTGTCGCCGCCAATCTCTTCACACACCACGTTTATCGTGCGCTCATTGCCAGAGATTCTTACTAATAGCCGGCCATCGTGATAGCAGGCGGCGCTGAGGGGTAAGGCATTACCAATCAGTTTATTGGAGAGTTCAAGCGCGTGCTGTAGCGATTTTTTTTCCAACGCTATGGTAATCTCTGCAGCCGGTCGCGGCAGTACTTTCATCGACACTTCCAGTATGGCGCCGAGAATGCCATAGGAGCCGACAAGCAAACGGGAAACGTCGTAACCGGCTACATTTTTGAGCACTTGGCCACCGAAGGACAAGACCTCGCCCTTGCCGTTAATCATCTTGCAGCCCAGCACAATGTCGCGCAGTGAGCCGGCAAATGGACTGCGCGAGCCGCAGACCCGGGCAGCCACAGTACCACCAAGTGTTGCGCTGCCGCCGAAAGTGGGGCTTTCGCTGGGTAGCATTTGCCCCTGGCCCTGCAATACATGCTTAATCTCTGTCAACCTCGTTCCGGCACGCGCGGTGATCACCATCTCAGTAGGGTTGTAATCCACCACGCCGCAGTGCGTAGTCATATTGAGCGGTGAACCCTCTCCTGCGTCACACAGAAAGCGTTTACTGTCACCGCCGCGAATACGCAACTTTTGTTTTGCTGTAACCGCCTCGATAACCTGCTGTTGCAAGTGAGCGGTTTGATCGTGCTCCATCATGATTTGGCCGCGCTCAGTCGCTGCGTGATCGCCCGGTATTCCTGGCAACGCTTAAGTGTTGGAATGTTTTTACCGGGGTTGAGCACAGCGCGCGGGTCAAGCGCATTCTTGAGTTTCTGAAACTGGGTTATTTCCACATCGCTGAACTGAGCCGCCATCTGGTTGATTTTTTCGCGGCCGACGCCATGCTCGCCAGTGATAGTACCTCCCACCGCAATGCATTTTTCAAGAATTTTGCCTCCCATTTCTTCCACCCGTTCAAACTCGCCAGCAATATTCGCGTCAAACATAATCAGAGGGTGCAGGTTGCCGTCGCCCGCGTGGAACACATTGGCCACCGGTAATTTATAAGCGGCAGACAGTTCGCCGATGTAAGTCAACACGGCGCCTATGGTATGGCGTGGAATTGTGCCGTCCATGCAGTAGTAGTCTGGGCTTAATCTACCGACCGCGGGGAATGCGCTCTTCCTGCCTTTCCAAAACAGTGCACGTTGGTCGTCGTCTTGCGCTAATCGCACTTCCGTGGCACCACCCGAAGCTAGCACCTGCCGCACTTTGTCCACTTCCGCCTCCACTTCGGTTGCGTAACCATCCAATTCAACCAGCAAGATGGCGGCGGCATCGCGTGGGTAGCCGGCATGGGCAAAATCTTCGGCGGCGGTTAGTGCTAATTTATCCATCATTTCCAGGCCTGCGGGCACCACGCCCGCGGCAATAATATCGGCAACGGCAAGACCTGCAACTTGTACGCTGTCGAAGGCTGTTAGCAGCGTGCTAACGCAAGGCGGCTTGACTAACAGCTTTACCGTGATTTCTACCACCACGCCAAGCATGCCCTCCGATCCGATCAGCAGCGCTAGAACATCCAGGCCCGCGCTGTCGGCGCCCACACCACCGACTTCAAGCAACTCGCCTTCGGCTGTTAGCACCGTGAGCTTGAGCACATTGTGTATCGTTAATCCGTATTTCAGGCAATGCACGCCGCCAGCGTTCTCCGCGACGTTGCCACCGATGGAGCAAGCAATTTGTGACGATGGGTCGGGTGCGTAATAAAGCCCGTAAGGTTTGGCGGCTACCGAAACAGAGAGGTTGCTAACCCCAGGTTGTACCCGCGCGCAACGTTGTTCGGGATCGATTTCCAATATTTGATTGAGACGGCTAAGGACGAGCAATATCCCATTCGCGCAAGGTAGCGCACCGCCAGAAAGGCCTGTGCCTGCACCGCGTGTGACTATGGGCACGGCTAACGCATGACAAAGCTTTAGCACCTGGCGAACCTGGTCGACGGTCTCAGGCAGCACCACCGCCAACGGCATATTGCGATAGCTCACCAGACCATCGCACTCAAATGGTTTCATCTGTTCGCGAGAACGCAGTAGCGCCGCTTCGGGCAATATCCGCAACAGACCTTCACAGAGTTGATCTGCATCTACTTCGGGTAGTGGCTGGTCCAACAGATGGTCGTAAGCTTGCTTCAAACTCAGGGCTCCCACATCGCATTGCCTGCAAGAATACCATTTACAGGGCAGCAATGATTATCGTCGTTGGTCGACGCGGGCAGCGCAGCAATTCTAATTGTTAAATTATGGGCAACTCGGGCACAATACGTGCGCGCTGAACGGTGAATGCGCTGCTCCAGTCAGGTCATAATCGCTGCGACGCGAGCCATTTAATTAGACACGAGGGAATGATGGCAAGGATTGTTAAGAATATACCGCTAATGGATTTGATGTCTTTCCTGCTTGAATCGGTGGAGAGTCCAAAGCACGTTGGCGCTTTACAAATTTATGAGCCGGTAAACGGCAGCAGCGCAGAAATTGTTGCGCGAGTTTTGCAAGATTACCGCGCGAGTGATGTTGCACCGCCGTTTAATTACGTGCCGGTTTTCCCTACTTTCGGCATGCCCAAGTGGGCCGAGTGCGACGACTATGACCCGCACTACCACGTGCGCCAGGCTGCGCTGCCAAAACCTGGCACTCTCTCACAACTTATCGATTTAGTTACGGATTTGCATGCAGGCATTATGGATCGTAGTCACCCTGGGTATATTGCTTATATCATCGAAGGCCTTGAAGACCACCGCTTTGCGATTTATTGGAAGATGCACCACGCCTACATCGATGGCGCCTCGGCCGTTATGCGTTTCGATGCGGCAATGTCGAAAACTGCCGAGGAATTGCCGGCGCTTCCGCTGTGGGCGCCATTGCTGGAGTCTTCCGGCGAGCAGAACAGTGCGGCGCTATCACAACGTCTTGGTGATGCTGGCAAAGTATTGAACGTGCAGGCTCGGGCCATGCGCGAAGTGGCGCTGGAGTTGGGCAAGGCGACGCTGAGGGCCGGTGGCATGGCCCCAAAACGCAGGGCGCCGCTGCCTTTCTCTGCACCGAAATCGGTGTTTAACCAGCCGGTTCACGCAACGCGGCGACTGGGGATCGGCAGCTTGGACCTTGCTCCCTTCAAAACTTTTTCTCGAAAGCACAGCGTTAGCATCAATGAAGTAGCACTAACCATTGTTGGCGCGGCGCTGGAGCGTTACGCGCATGAGTTCGGCACGCCGCCCGAGCGGCCCTTGGTCGCGGTGTGCCCCATGGGCATTCGCCAGGAGGGGGATACCAGCGCCTCCACGCAAATCGCCGCAATTTCCGTCAAGCTGGGCGAGCCTGGCGCAGCGATTAGCGAGCGCCTACAACAGGTGCATGCCTCGTCGATTGATGCCAAAGAAGACGCCAAGGCGATGTCACGCGAAGCGCTGATGAACTATCTAGTGCTAATCGGCGGTCTGGCAGACCTGCTGGATCGCTCGCCATTGGCCGGCTATGTGCCACCGCTAACCAACGTCAACGTCTCTAACGTCGCAGGGCCGAGTGATCCCTATTATTTGAGTGGCGCAAAACTGTTGCAGAATTATCCGGTGTCGACCCTTGCCGGTGGCGCTGCAATTAACATCACCTTTATATCAATGGCTGGCCGCATGGACTATGCGATCATTAGTGACGCGAAGGCCATTCCACACGCACAAAAAATTGCCGACTACATGGCGGATGCCTTCAACGAGTTGAGCCCCAAGCGGTCGCAAACACGCCGTAAAAAAACTGCCACTCGCAAAGCCGGTGTTAGAAAGGCCGTTGCTGGAAAAAGCGTGAAAAGCCGACCAAAAACACGTGTAAAAGTGACGGAGAATTAATCCATTAACGCCGTAGTTTTTGGAAAAACTAACTATTTTATACTGACAAAAAACGCTAAGATCCCCCCAGTTTAATCACTAGAGGAAAACCTGATGACTGCCGTAGAACAAGCCAGCGCCGTCTCCGATTCAAGCACCGAGTTACAAGACCTGCTAACCCTGCAACGTGATGCTTTTTTGAAAGAGGGCCATGTTGCATACAATACACGCATCGATCGCCTGGACCGCTGTATCAGCCTGCTGGTCGATAATCAGCCAGCGATCTGCGACGCTCTCGCTGCTGACTACGGTGGCCGCTCCGCGCGTTTCACGCGTATGTCGGAAGTAATGACATCAGTAGGCAATTTAAAGAACACCAAAAAGCACCTGAAAAAATGGATGAAACCCGAACGTCGCCGCTCGCCGGTGCCGATGAATTTTCTTGGCGCCAAGGCTAGCGTACATTATCAACCGAAAGGCGTAATTGGGAACATGACGCCGTGGAATGTGCCGATTGGTATGATATTCAGCCCGCTTGCCGATATTATCGGCGCTGGCAATCGCGCTATGATCAAACCGTCAGAGTTTAACCCACAAACGGCCGAGTTGATGAAAGAACTCGTCGGTAAGTATTTTGACCCTGCAGAAGTCAGCGTGATCACCGGTGGACCTGAAGTTGGCGCGGCCTTTTCCAGTCTGGCGTTCGACCATTTGTTGTTTACCGGCGCCACCACGATTGGCCGGCTGGTGATGCGCTCGGCGGCGGAAAACCTCACGCCGGTCACGCTAGAACTCGGTGGCAAATCACCTGTTATTGTCGGCGCCAGTGCCAAGCTTGAGGATGCGGTAGGCAAGATAATCACTGGCAAAGCAATGAACTGTGGGCAACTGTGTATTTCGCCGGATTATGTCTTCGTTCCGGAAGACAAAGTCGAGCAATTTGTGAGTTTGTGCCAGAAGGAATTCGAAGCGCAATACCCATCGGCTATCAGTAATCCGGACTACAACGCCATGATTGCTGAGCGCCATTATGAGCGCATTCAAGGCTACCTCACCGACGCGAATTCACAGGGGGCACACATCGTTAATCTTGATTCCTCCGGCGCCGCTTTCGATAGCAAAACGAAAAAAATCCCATTGCATATTATTGTCGATCCGTCGGACGATTTGCAGGTCATGCAAGACGAAGTGTTTGGTCCGATTATGCTGGTTAAACCTTACCAACAGGTAAGCGATTGCATACACTATATTAATGCCCGCCCACGCCCTCTGGCACTGTATTACTTTGGCGCGGATAGTAACGAACAAGCAACTGTATTGGACAACACTATTTCGGGCGGGGCCACGGTAAACAATGTGATGTTCCACTTTTCCTGCGACGATTTGCCCTTTGGTGGTGTAGGTAGCAGCGGCATTGGTCATTATCACGGCTTCGACGGCTTTCGTACCTTCAGTCACGCCAAAGGAGTGTTTAAAGACGGATTCGTGAATCTTGTCAAGTTGGCCGGTATGTTGCCGCCTTACGGCGAAAAGACCGACAAGATGCTGGATTCACAGATTAAAAAATAAGAGCCACTATTCGCATCGACCCAAAGGAGCTTCGTCATAGCACGATGCGTAACCCCCCGCCTAGGAAAATGATACACGGGAGAGAGTGTGGCCAATAAAAAGAATACTGCCAGGAATATAGTGATAATTTCGCTATTGCTTGGGAGCCTGTTGGCGTTGGCGGGCAGCCAAGGAGGGGCTGTGTGGCTCGACTTTCCGATTTTTGCAGTGTGTGTTGTGTTGGCCTTTACAATCCAGTGGCTGGTTTTTATCCCTTCGTATATCCAGCAAACGGAACATTATTACGATCTAGTCGGTAGTTTGACTTATCTGTCGGTGGTAATTTTAGCTTTGACGTTAAGGCAAGACTGGGATACGCGTGTGATACTGATAGCATTAATGGTAGGCGTGTGGGCTTTGCGATTGGGTAGCTTTCTTTTTTTACGAATTAAAAAAGATGGATCAGATACTCGTTTTGACACGATTAAACCCTACCCAATGCGTTTTTTTGCGGCCTGGACAACCCAAGGTCTCTGGGTTGCGATGACTGTATCTTGCGGACTCGTGGCTCTAACATCTGCAACGCATATGCCTCTGGACTGGTTTGCAATTATCGGTGTTCTCGTATGGGTAGCGGGCTTTACAATTGAAGTGCTGGCCGATTACCAAAAGCGAGTTTTTCGACGTCGACAAGACGGGCAGAAAGGGTTTATACATAGCGGCCTTTGGGCTTACTCACGCCACCCTAATTATTTCGGCGAGATTGTTTTATGGTTGGGCGTTAGTCTAGTTGCCTTGCCCGTTCTTGATGGATGGCAGCATGTAACTCTGCTGTCACCTGTGTTTGTGTCGCTGCTCTTAACGCGTGTCAGCGGCGTGCCCATGTTAGAGAAAACTGCTGACAAGCGTTGGCAGGGCAACCGTCTCTATGAGGAATATAAACGGCAAACACCTGTACTGATTCCGCGCCTGACCAAACCACGTCTTGTGGTGGAAGATGTCGTGTGAACGAAGGCTATAGAACCCTTTTAACTTAACATTAGCTTCGGACAATGCCCTCAATCAAGGCTTTGGCAAGCGCCGTACGCATGCAATCGCTTATAGCCACCGGCCGCTCAGTCTCCCGATTGACAAAAACGTGCGTGAAGGTGCCATGAGCTGAGGCCTTGTCTTCACCCGCTACAAATATTCCGATACCGTATTCAACAGAGCTGTTACCGAGGCGGTTAACCCGAAAGCCTCCTTCAATCGCATCGGGGAATGCTATCGCCGATAGGTACGAACACTGTGAGTGCACGATATAACCTATCTCCTCGCTGTTTTGGATATCCAGCCCACCCTCACTTATTAAATACGTATTAGCGACTGTATCAAAATACGAATAATAGTGAACGTTGTTGATATGGCCGTAGACGTCATTGTCCATCCAGCGCGTTGTTATGGGCATAAACCAGGCATAATTTGCCCGACTCTTCGGATCGGCTGTTGCGACTTCTGATGACATAGTGAATAAGGATACCTGAGGATTAATACGCAGCCTGGTAAATGCCAAGCGCGTCTGCTTCGGTTACCGGACGAGGGTTGTTGATTAGTAAGCGCTGTTGTTGCATCGCGGCGGCTGCCAGCATAGGCAGGTCAGCTTCTGGTACTTCGGCTTCAGCCAATGTTGCGGGCAACTTTAAATTACTGATTAGCGTTTCAAAGTATGCGATAAATTGGTTGCAGCGCTCGGCCGTGCTGCTTGCCACTTCGCTTGGGGGTATCACAATCTCTGCTAATTCTGCATAAAGTGTTTCCGCGTGTGTGGCGTTAAACCGCAGTACCGTGGGTAATACCAGGGAGTTACTTAAGCCGTGCGGGATATGGTAGTGGCCACCAAGCGGATATGCGAGCGCGTGCACTGCCGCAACAGGCGCGTTTGCGAAAGCTTGCCCCGCAAGACAAGCCCCCAGCAGCATGGATTGGCGGGCCGCGACTACCTCGCCTTTGTGCGTTGCGGTTTCTATATTTGCGGCCATCAGTTTGAGTGCTTCGCAGGCCAGCATATCGGAGTAGGAATTCTTCTTATGAATGCTGGTGTAGGCTTCTATCGCGTGCACCATAGCATCAACGCCGGTCATAGCAGTGATCGCAGGCGGCAAGCCAAGGGTTAAGTTGGCGTCGAGCACGGCAACGTCGGGGTAGAGTTGCGGGGCGACAACTCCCATCTTGGTGGTTTCCCCGGTGGTGACGATTGCCACGGCGGTGACTTCTGACCCTGTTCCGGCAGTGGTTGGAATTAGAACTAGTGGCAAACGCTGACCTTTGGCTTGTTCCACTCCGTATATTTCTTGCAGGGTTTCTCCCGATTTCACCATCAGGGCGACCAGCTTGGCGGTATCCATTGAGCTACCGCCGCCAAAGCCAACGACACCATCTGCCTCTTCGGCCTTTGCCTGCTCAAGTGCTTCGAGAATAACTGCTTCGGGAGGGTCTGCCACTACTTGGGTAAAGCTGGAAAAAGGCACATTCGCGTCACGTAGGGCCGTCTCTAGCTGCGCCAGCATGCCAAGCTGCACAATGCCGGGGTCGGTCACAATCAATGGTCGGTGGATATGTTGTTGCAGACAGATTTCGCCGATGCGCTCTAAGGCACCGAGCTCATTGATAATCGATTTGCAAGTGTTAAAAGTAAAAGAATGCATTGCGGTCATCCTGCATTTGTCTAGTTGAATGGCATAAGGAGTATTTCACGTCTTTGACGGTACGCAAACCCTTGGTACTAGTTTGGTGCGGGTTGAAATACCGTAAGATTGATTGCCGCGCCACGATTGGGTGGGCTGCAATCCAGTAACGCTAACCGCAACCCGTTTTCTAGAAAAGTTCACGCTTTCAAGAGATCGTTAATCAAAGTTAAACTAATTTATAGATTAAGCACATAATAAATTGAAATTCAATATTTTTAAGGCTAAAAATTCTTAATCGTCTAATGTAATGAACCATCCCTTCAGGACTTCTCACCCAAAAGGGATGGAAGCCGTATTGGGTTTGTTTTTTCATACGCTATGAAGATTCAATCGTAGTCGGCTGCGCTGATGATTCGCCCTCCGAATCGGATTTGAGTGCTTTTAGCACGCCGGCGAATTCCCGTTTATTGGACTCGTTCAAAGCGGACAAAACCTCATGGGCCCTGATTAGGCGCTGCCTTTGGTGTCGCAGAGTCGATGTCGGCAATGCTATCTCTCGGGTCTCATTAGGCACTGGGCGCACATCCATTGCGATGCAGGAGATGACACTGGTGAGGCTCAACTCATCAAAGGCGGACAGCAACGCAGGGGATACGCGCTGCACCCCGAGCTAAGGCGTAGAGTGAATATTCTCAAGCGGTGCTCTTGAAGTCCTGGAACGACGCGTCGCTCGATGTGCGAGATGAAAATTTTCTTAACTTCCTCTGCTGGCAGCAAACGCGTGGTCCCTGGGGACCCGGCGACGAAATCAAACGGCTCGCACAAGCCAGCGAGTGGCGTAAAGATTCATGATAGAAAAAATAACTCGTTGAGTGAGGAACTGCCGCGGTTGGTTCGATCGTTACCCGCTAGCCGACACTAGGAGTCTGAATGCCGCGGTTCGTTAGCAATCCCACGATATCAAGGTAGCTGAAAGTAAACATTTTTTACTCAACCGAACACCGCACGATACCAAACCATTGTCACGGTTCTGGCAGCGGTATCCAGCGGAATCGGGTTGGCATTGAGCTCTTCCTGTGCGTACCAGCAGTAGGCCGACTGTTCCACTAATGAAGCCATAGCATCCACAACCACCCTCACGTCAATGCCATCAACCTCGGTAATGCCATGCGCGCCTCTGAGCGCATGAGTAAACCGATCTATATGGCGTTCGCGCATGCGCCACCAGATATCGCGGTCGCGCTTATCCACCGTGACTGCCTCGAACAGCGCTCGCATGATATCCCGGTTGTTGTAATAACACTCCAGGTAGCCGTGATTCGCTTCGAGTAGCGCTTCAAATGGATCTATGCTGAAATCGCTCTGGCTTGCCTTACTTGCTTCATATAGGCTCTCGTGCACATTGGCTATCAGATTAGCAAACAGATCTTCCTTGTTCTGGAAGTAGCGATAGAGCGAGCCCATCGAGATACCCGCCTCGATTGCTACGTCACCCATACGCATGGCCACATAGCCATCGCGCGCGAACACCGAACGTGCAGCCTCCAGAATTTTCTCCCGGGTCTGGATTCCCTTCGGCGTTACCGGCTCTGCGCCCATCGTCAACACTCCTCATTCCAGCTTCAGTGCGGTTCGTCGACAGGATTAATTTTCGCTGCAACCACATTAAAAGTGATATAGTTTTTACAACATGGCGTTATAAATATTCTAGCATGTAGCGCACTTATTTCTTGCTGACCGCATACCCTTGCTCGAGTCTATCAATGGCTCAGTCGCCAAATAGTGCGCGTCCTCCCTTCAACACTACCGTTTCTCCGACCGTTGCTTCAAAGTACAATTGGCCCTGCGACGTTTTACAGGCGAATACCTCGATGGCATCGCCCGGCATTACCGGCGCTGCCAGTTTGGCTTCGATTTCACTCAGGTTCACCGGATGAGCGCCAACGGCATTCGCAACTTCCCGCGCCGCGATACCCAGTGTGCAAAGGCCATGTAGTATCGGGCGCTCAAAACCATTCGCCCAGGCCACTTCGCTATCAATGTGAATCGGATGTCGATCGCCGGTCAGTCGGTACAGTGTCGCCTGGTCCTCACCCGTTTCGACTATCGATTTCCAGTCATACTCTGGATGCGAATCGGAGGAGGCTGCCTTGGGGCCCCTTTCGCCTCCCCAACCACCGAGGCTGGGTAGAAAGATCGTGTAGCTTGCGGTGAAAATATCCGATGAGACTTCGATGTCCACCACCGCAGCCTTGCCTTTGTCCCACACGTTGACCACACGCCCCGAGGACTGGATCGGCCCGCTGGCAGGCATAGGCGCATGCATCACTAACCGCTGTGACGCGTGCAGCGAGCGGGTCCGATCATAGGCTCCTAACTCACCGGCCGCTTCAACGGCCCATAACCCCAAGGCACAGGCATAGGTCGGTAGCACTCGCAGATCGCGTTCATAAATGAGATCCAGTTGGTCGGTTTTCGCCCCAACGGCCAGTGCGTAAAGAATGGCGTCACGTTCAGTGTATAAAAGTTCTTGCGTACCGAGTTCAAATCCGGCAAGGTCTTTTAGCTCCATCGGTGTTCTCCGTTGTTCGCTAAATTTGTAGAAAGATTAGTGGTTCTTCGCGTTATCAACCGCTGCACGGCGTTGCGGTGAAGCAAGGATGTTGTTGCGTACTTCATTCCAGTAGTTGGCATCGTAATCCCCATTTTGCAGGGCATTGAGCAACCCCTTCGAGGCGGCAACGGCGACGGGAACATTGGCAGACGTTGCTTGCGCGATGGCGATGGCGGCCTCCCGACTCGCACCAACGGAAACCGTGTAGGATAGCAGTCCGACTCGATAAGCCTCCTCGGCTTCGAACTTCTCTCCCAGAACCAGCAGTCTGAATAGCGTGTCAGGGGGTGTCAGTTCCGCTATTCTTGACACCGCTGCCGGGTTATACAGCAGACCAAGGCGGGTGGCGGGGATCTGAAAATAGGCATCCGCCGACGCCACGCGTAGATCGCATGCGAGACAAAGGTCAACCGCAGCCCCAAGGCAGGGGCCGTCGATCGCCGCGATCACCGGAACATGGGTACTTCTTATTGCCTGGACTGCCTCTGCAACCGCATCGTCCACCGCAAGGTCTTCAATGTTACCTTTCAGATCGGAGAGATCCGCACCGGCGCTAAAGCATCCACCGGTGCCGGAGATGATAACCGCAATGCTATCGTCGGCTACCTCGCTGGATAAGCTCTCACACAACTCACGCAACAACTTAATGGACAGAGCATTCTTCTGCGCAGATCGATTCAGGGTCAGTGACAGCACATTCCCGTGGTGCTGCGCACGGATCAGTTCTGTCATGAGGTTGCCTGCTGCTCACCGTGCGCTGCCAGCGCCCATTTTTCGATCACAGCGCTCTGATCAAATGCGAGCACCTCTTCCAGATCTTCGGCTACATTCAGCAACATTGCTTCACTTAAGTAAGGGCCAACTATTTGTAAACCGACGGGTAGCGAATCGACAAAACCGCAGGGCAGTGTCGCAGCTGGATTGCCGGCGACATTAAATGGAGCGGTGCAGGGAAAAGCTCCCCACAGCCAGTGGACCTGTTGCCCGTCGATCACCGAAGGGCGTTGCTTGATCGGAAACGCAGGCACTGCGGTAGTCGGCAGCACGACCAGGTCGAACTGCTCAAACAACTTCTTAATACGCGAGCGATAAGCTGCATGCTGTTGGTGGCCCTGCTCGACTGATTCCAAGGAAAGTGTTTTGGCAACCTCCAGCGATCGCCGCTCGTAGCCGGTCAGCAGGTCGGCAGACGTATCGAGGAGATGGCCACGTTCCCGGTATTCATTATGAAGCACCAGCGGGTCGAAAGCATCTTGCCAACCGTTCAGTTCAAGTCTGTACTCGGTTACATGATGCCCCAGTTCGGCAAGCGCTTTGACGGCCGTCTCCGTCGCTTTGACCACACCAGGATCGTGTGGTATATCTCCAGGTCGCGCACACCAGGCTATACGCAAACCCTTCTCCACCGCTTTGCGATGATATGTCGTATCAGCAAGCACACCGAGTATGTCTCTTGCATCGGCCACACACCTGGAAAAGGGTCCGGGCGAAATAAAGTCCCTCATCGCACTCAAGCCAGTCTCATCCTGGCAAAGTCCGTAGGTGGGCTTGATACCGAATACGCCAGTGAACGCTGCCGGTATTCGGATTGAACCGCCACCGTCGGCGCCAACTGCCAGCGTAGAAAGGCCGGCCGCCACGGAAGCAGCCGCTCCTCCGCTGGAACCACCGGTCGTTCGGGTGATGTCCCAGGGGTTATGGCTGTCGTCGAAAAACCGATTTTCAGCGGTGGCGGACTGGGCAAACTCCGAGGTATTAGTTCTCCCCGTAAAGACTGCACCGGCTGCGCGTAGCCTCCGCACCACACCCGAATCACTAGTAGCTTGATTTGATTGATAGACCAGCGAGCCATAGGTGGCGACATGGCCCTCTATGTGGAACGTATCCTTGATTGACACGGGCACACCGCACAAGGGTCCAGCATCGCCACTGCGCCATGCGCGCTCTGCCGCCTCTGCCTGCTCCCGGGCCAGGTCATCCAGTCGGCCAAGGAAGGCATTCAGTTCAGGATTGAAGCGGTCGATTCGTACTAGCGCCTCGTCGAGCACTTCGACCGGCGATAACTCTCCGCGTTGATAGGCCGCCTTCAGCTGGGCAGTGGGCCAATAGAGCGGAGACATGGCGCTATCGATGCTAGCCATTAGGACAGACCCCACCGCTCACTCCGTAGACTTCGCCGGTAATGTACCCTGCCTTGTCGCTCAGTAGAAACGACACGACATCGGCGATGTCCTGAGGTTGTCCGACGCGCCCAACTAACGATTTGTTCTCGATGTAGCCGTCGAAGAACTCGTCCGGGTAGATCTTACGCAGGAACTCGTTGTAGATTAGTCCTGGCGCTACCGCATTGACACGAATGCCGTGCTTACCGTTCTCGGCGGCGGCTACTCGGGTAAGGGCGTGAATGCCAGACTTCGCCGCAGAATAAGCCGCACCATGGTCGGTGTTGGTTTCCCAAGCGGCAATCGATGAGATATTGACGATGGCGCCGGCGCCTTGCGCTATCATATGGGGCAAGGCATGCCGCAAGCAATTGAAAGTCCCATTAAGGTCGACGTCAATACAGCGAGACCAGGTCTCGCGGGACATTTCGGCAATCGGCTCGATCTTACTCCAGCCGGCGTTGTTCACCAGCACGTCTAGACGGCCGCGTTGCTCGACGACGGATTGCATTACCTCCGCCACACGGTTGAAATCAGTGACGTCCAGCGCGAGCGACAAGAAATCACGCCCAAATTCTTCCGACAGTTTCTCGGCAAACTCGCCACTTCGTCGTTCATGGGCATCGGTGATCACCACTTCCATACCATCGGCCGCAAGCTGATGGGCGATAGCGGCGCCAATGCCCATGCCCGCCGCGGCGGTTACAATTGCTACTTTTTTTTCACTCATAATTTGCTCCGTCAGCTCCGAAGTAGAGCATTTCTCAGGGTCATGGCATAGGCAGCCGGTTGATCGACACTGACGAGGTGCCCGGCGTGCGCTACCTCGTGATAAGTGCCTTGCTTCAGTCCATCTAAAATAATGTCGGCCGCCTTGCGGGGGCAAAACACATCGCCGTCGGCGCCGATAACATCGACGGGGCAGGTAATTCCTCCGAGCTGCGGGGTCAGAGGTTCGGTATGGACGCCTATCATTGCCCGCGCGGCGTTGATGTAGCCGCCGCCGTCTCCTACCGCGTCGACTCGCCGTCGAGTTATGGCGTCAATATCGATACCCGGATTAACGATCTGCGCCGCCGTGTCGTCACGCAATGCTTTCCGGAAACTCGCCGGGTCATTTTGAATGAGCTCGATTCGATCGTTGAAGAAGCCCGCGGCGAAGCTGCCAACAACAGTCGATGTACCAACGACTACAGCCTGCTTAATCAGATCCGGCCGTTTTATTGCAGCCCAAAGAACCACCGTCCCACCAAGTGAATAACCAACACACTTTGCTGGGCCGGTCAGTGCTTCTACAAACGCGATAAGGTCCTCGCCAAGCTGTGCAAGAGTTCCTTCTGCCTCACCCAAACTGGTGTCACCGTGACCTCTGAGGTCATAGGCAAAGGTACTGAAATCCTGCAGGCGCGCCTGCACATCGGCAAAGCTGCGACGGTCTTCGGCCAGCCCGTGTACAAGGACCACTGCCTCGCCCTCGCCGCTTTCGGTGTAGGCGACATCGATATCTTTGATACGCTGAATCATAGGGCGAAATATCCTTCAGGAAGCCAGAAAATCTGGTTCATTTTCCTGAATAATTCTCTTTAGGTCGGCCTTGCGGATCTTGCCTCCCGCAGTTCGTGGCATCTCGGTGACGTAATGTAGAATCTCAGGGCAATAACGTTTGGGCAGCCCACTTTCTACGGCGAAGGTCACCAGGTCGTCCAGGTTCGACTGGTCACCCTTGGGCAAAATGACGGCACAGATGCGCTCTCCCAGTCGTTCATCCGGCGTCCCTATCACGGCGACGCTTTCCACATTGGGGTGACGGGCCAGCACGTCTTCAATCGGAATGGGGGAAATATTAACACCGCCGCGAATGATCAGGTCTTTCAAGCGGCCGGTGATTTGCACGTATCCGGCCCCGTCAATTCGGGCGAGGTCTTCAGTACGGAAAAAGCCGTCTGCCGTCATCAATGAGTTATACAGTTCATCCTGACCCAAGTAACCGAAGAATACCCCCGGCCCACGCATGGCCAGCTCCCCTTCTTCACCGGCTGGCTTGACGTTACAGTCGCTATCGAGGATACGTAGTTCCAGTCCCGGCAGTCCAATGCCGGCGGTCGAAATGATCTTTTCCTTAGGGCTTTCCCTAACACAGGTCACCAGACCGCCCTCGGTCATTCCCCAGAGGTTGGTGACAAAGGTGTTGGGAAACTGGTGCCCGGCCTGTTCCAGCAGTACTGGTGGTACTGGTGCACCGCCGCAGAGGAAACTTCGCAGTGGGGCCAGTTTTGGCACCGCACCCTGCCATGGCGCCTGCACAAGGTCGCGCAGAAAGGGGGTAGCCGCTACCGTGAACGCACACTGGTACTGTTCAATCAGCGCGAGCGCTGCCTCGGGTTGCCAACGGTCTTGCAGCACCAGCGGCGCCCCCGTGAACAGTGCCAATCTGGCGCCGTGATACGCGCCGACACTGTGCCCCAGCGGGGAAGCCATAAATATTGGCTGGTCGGGACCAAGAGAGAAGCGCTGGCTAAAAGTTTGATTCAGTGCTGCCAGCGTATCAGTCGTGTGCATCACCGCCTTGGGCCGTCCGGTGGTACTGGAAGTAAACATGACGTGGTCAAGCTGCGGTATCGCACGTGCCGGAGCCGGCGAGGCATTCGAATCCCCAGCCCAACTGAAATCTCCCTGTGCCGAGAGAAGCATAAGGTCCAGACCCCGCTCAGACTGGGAAACAGCGCTACTGGCGACAGCCGCAAGGTCTTGTTTGCCATGTGTATCGCCAGCGATCAGCAGCCGTGCCTGAGTCAGCTCTGCGGCGTATGCGAGTGTACCTGCATCGGTCGTGATCGGAATCGGTGCCGGCACAGCGTTAAGCTGCAATAGCGCAAGGAAGGCTATCTGCCACTCCGCCCAGTTTGGCACATAGACAAGCACTCGCTCTCCAGCTTCAATACCGTGTCGTGACAGCCTGGTTGCCAAATTATCGGCCTGTTGCCAAAGCTGCTGATGGGTTAACTTCCGCCCCCTGTTATCGATCACAGCCAGATCATGAGGACGGTCGATTACGGTCCGCTCATAACGCGCTTCAAGACGCTCACCCTGCCACCAACCCATCTCGCGATACCAGCTATGCCGCACACTTTCAATGTTCAGCCTTTGCGGTTGGTTGGCCTCGCCTGAGCTGTCTTTGTGCATACTTTCCTATGCCTGAATGTTGCTGTGTGAAGGTGCTTGTGATGCTTGTTCAATCATAAAGACCCTTTCCTACAGCCGACGGTTACAGCAACTTATTGCGACTGCTTCTCACACCGAAACATCGACCGACCCATCGACCGATAGCATTGCTCTGATATCTGCCGGTACCGGGCGCGCGACCAGTCTGCGCGGGTCTTGTGGATCGGTATGTCCCCAGACCCTGACCTCGGAACCCTGCGCGACCGGTTCAGGGTCAGCGGCTTTCTTGAATTCGTGAGCGACAACAAACGATGTGTTGCCGAATTTGTTCACTTGCGACGACAAGGTCACTATATCGCCGAAGTACAGCGGGTGGCTGAATTCCATATTGCTGGCGACCAGAGGACAACCGAGAAAATCACTGCCGTCGCTAGTTGCCCCAATAAAATCGAAACCTGCTGATTGCAACAAAGCATGCGTTCCACTATCCATCCAAATGTAATAGTTGGGGTTGAAAATAATGCCAGCCGGATCGCAGTGAGCCCATTCCACCCGTATTCTCTGGGTAGTCGTAAACATAGTCAGTCCTCAGCGCCCGGGACACATTGACTTAGGCATTGTATCCCCAGACTTCTCGCCCAGTTGTTAGTAGAGGTGTAACTCCAAGTGCCTGCTTTTTGCGTATTCACGTCGTCAAAATAACCGCTTGTTTGCTATTTGGCTTTACAACTTTTTGATGATTTTCTCTGATATCTCTTCCATGCGCGCTTGCCTGCCGCCAGCGCCAGCGCGGAAGGAAAGAGTCACACCATGGAGACCTAGCTTGCCAAGATTCTTGATGCTCTCAAGGCACTGTTCGCTGTTTCCGGTAAAGGCTACGAAGTCGATGAACTCGTCGGATACAACGCTTTTGTGCGCTGCATTGGATGATAAATGGTGGCTACGATCATAGGCGGCGCCTGCTCGCTGAAAATCTTCTTTAAAGCGCTGCAAAAAATCCGGTAAGTTTTTCCATTTATGGAAGGTTTCGGCCTGCGACGCAGCCCAATGACTAACATCTTCTCTGCTCTGAGCAATATCATCATTGATGCCAATCGCCGCCCACAGATGCATTTCGATTTCATTAAAGTCACGATCCACCTCTTCGGCTCCCTCGCGAACCAGGTCAATCTGCCATTTGGTGAATTCTTCGCTGGCACCACCCATTAGGATGACGCCATCAGCGACCCGCCCACACATTTTCAGTATCCGTGGTTGGTTGGCCGCCACAAAAATGGGAAATCTTCCGTTCGAGATAGTCATGCGGTAAGGTTCGCCACCTTCACCACCCGGCACTTCCTTGCCGTCACAAAGCGCTTTTATATTGATGATCGACTCTTCAAGATACTTGATTGTAGAAGGCTTAAGCCCGACCGGGTAAACACCGGTCCAACCCGTTCCCAGGCCCAGAATCGCGCGCCCATTGCTGAGCTCCTTGAGCCCGGAAAACTGGCAGGCCAATGTGGATGGATGCCTTGTGATGGGATTGGTCACACCGGTACCAAGTTTGATCTTTGAAGTGTTCACTGCAGACAAAGTCAACGCGGCATAGCAATCTTTCATCGATAATTGGACGTCAGTAATGTAGGCCGCATCGAAACCTAAGGCCTCAGCACTTTGCACCACTTCGACGGCATGCAAGATGGGTTCGCGCGGGCTAATGCCAAGTGATGTTCCAATTTTCATTTCGTGATCCTCTCTCATTACGATTGCAATTTACACCTTCCGTGGAAAATGCTGGTGGACTATCATCCTACAAAAAATACAATTCATTCTCGCCGGCCTTCAATGTCGCGATTTCACTGAAGCCCGGTACATTTGATGGCACTGAATATCTCACATCTAATAAAAATAATCAAGTATGATGTCACTTTTTTATGAGACTGACATCATTTTTCTAATTAAAGCGCAAATAACAAACGCGCATTTCCTCCAGCAGCGTAACCGGCGCCATATGGGCTTCCTTTCTATTTACACGGAGACGCGGGCTACGTCGCGTGGCTGCGGTAAATAAGCGAAAAAACGGTGAGCGCGCCAAGGCTCAGAAGTAACAGCAAATCCAATCGAATAGGTCCAATGACTTCGGGAACAAGGCCCAGCACCGAGCAAAGGAATATCAGCAATCCTGCACCCGTAGCGACGATAATCTCAGCACCGGGCGGCCGACGGGTTAATATCGCCGCCAAAACAAATGGCGCCATCAGTGCGGTGCCGGCAAAGCTGACTCGGGCCAATAGTACCAGTTGATTGCCGCTTAGAATCGCCACCACCAGGCCCGCCATCGCGAAAAACACGATTGCCACCTTGGTAATCCTCATTATCTTCTGTTCGTCACCCGACAGTAAGGAACGGAGCTCGGTGCCCAGTGCGAAGATCTGCGAATCCGCGGTGGACATCGCCGCGGCAATCAGACCGATGGCCACCGCGGCGGCAACTATTGGCGCCTGATCGAAGATAATGGTCTGTGCCAAGAACTCAGTAGTCGATGCTTCAGGATACTTGATGGCGCCGTACATGCCGATCGGGATGATCATCAGTACCAGCAACAATGCAAACAGGCCAACGGCCACGGCCATATGATGGGTCGTTTTCATGTCGCGTATGATAACCAGACGGGTAGCGAGCTGCGGCTGCGTGAC
>JBPCXM010000358.1:0-9224 GCA_051008535.1 Pseudomonadales bacterium
GCACAATTCCTCGTCAGCGATTGCGAGGCCAGGGGTGATCTTAAACCTGTTTGCGGCCTGCAAGCGCCTGAAGATTTGGCGGTATTGCCTGACCAGCGCCATATTCTATTAAGCCAATTCGGCAATATGGGCGATCACCCCGGCAGTATCGGTCTATTCGATACTGACACAGAGTCCACCAGGATACTGTTCCCAAATCAAGAGCCGGCGTCGCATACCGAATTGTGGGGCGATGCCGCTTGCGCTACGCCGCCGGGCAGCAAGTTCAGCCCGCACGGCACCCATCTGCACCAATTAGCCGATGGTCGCCGGCGTTACCTGGTGATTAACCACGGTGCGCGCGAAGCGGTTGAAATGTTTGCGCTGCGTGGCAAGGGAAGAACAAGCAATTTACAGTGGCGCGGCTGCGTAATTGCCCCCGAAGATGCCATGACGAATGACGTAGTCGGACTAGCCGACGGCAGTGTGATCTTTACCAAGATGCATGCCAAAGAGGAATCGTTTTATTTCGCCAAAGTCATGCTCGGCATGAATACCGGCGAGGTGTGGCGTTGGGATGTTAATGACGGCTTGAAGGTCTTGCCTGAGACGACGGCCAGCCTGCCAAACGGCCTGGAGATTTCCAGCGACGAGCGCTTTCTGTTTATCAATGCATACGCCAACAATGAGGTCCGCAAATATGATTTGCTGGCACAGCGTACCGTAGCGGTGGCCGACGTAAAAAGCATAGATAACAGCGCCTGGAACAGCGACGGAAAACTCTGGGTGGCCTCGCACACCGGTGGCATGCGTGAAATAGTGGCTTGTTTCAAAGACCCACGGAAGACCTGCGGTCTGGCGTTTGAGATCGTTGCCATCGAGCCGGAAAACATGCGAGCGAAAACGGTGTTCGCGCACGAAGGCGCGCCGATGGGCGCGGCCACAGTTGCCGTGCGTGCCGGCGATGCGGTGTATATGGGTTCTTTCATCGGCGACCGCTTGTTGCGCGCACCGGTTGCAAGCTTTGTCGAGTAACTGGAAACGCCGTGGCAAAACATAGGCTAAGCCTGTGGGGCGGCCCTTTATTGGCCGTCGTGTTGTACCTCTTCGCTTCTTCCCTCGATTTGGGTGGTGCCGCCAGCTGGACCGCCGCCGTAACCGGCGTATGCGTGGTGTGGTGGATTTTCGAACCGGTTCCCATCCCCGTCACTTCGTTGTTACCGATAGCAGTTTTTCCACTGGTCGGCGTGCTCAGTAAGGAGCAGGTTGCGCAAGCCTATGGCAGCAGTCTAATTTTGTTGCTGCTAGGTGGGTTTATATTGTCTAAAGCGATGGAGTATAGCGGCGCCCACAAACGCCTAGCCCTGTATATGATTCGTCTGGTCGGCGGCGGCAGCAGTCGGCGCGTCGTTTTTGGCTTTATGCTGGCAGCCGCAGCGCTCAGCATGTGGATCTCCAACACGGCAACGGTATTGATGCTACTACCGGTGGCGCTGGCGGTGCTGGCGCAGTCGGAGGACTCAGATCTCGCCTTACCATTAATGTTAGGAGTGGCCTACGCAGCCAGTGTTGGTGGCATGGGCACGCCGATTGGAACGACGCCGAATCTGGTGTTTATGGATGTCTACCGCCAGCAGTTCGGCAAGGAGCTGGGCTTTGTCAGTTGGATGGCGATCGCAATGCCCGTAGTGGCGTTTCTTATCCCCTTGATAGCGCTCTGGTTAACGCGCAATTTGCGCCATCGGGGAGCGCTGGTTTTGCCTGCACTCGGCGCCTGGAGTTTACATGAAAAGCGGGTGTTGACGGTTTTTGCGTTGACCGCGCTTGCCTGGGTGACACGCAAAGAACCATTTGGCGGTTGGAGCGATTGGTTTAACTTGCCCGGCGCCAACGACGCCTCGGTCGCGCTGATTGCCTGTATCGCCATGTTTGTTATCCCCAACGGCAAGTCAGGCGGCCTATTAAACTGGCAAAAGGCTGTCGATATTCACTGGGGCGTGTTGCTGTTGTTCGCGGGTGGTTTGTGTATTGCCAAAGCCTTTGATCATTCCGGGCTGGGCCAGGCTATGGCCTCGCTACTGACCGTGTTGCAATCAGTGCCATTATTCGGCTTGCTATTGGCTCTGTGTTTGTTTGTTACCTTTCTGACCGAAACCACCAGCAATACCGCCAGCGCCGCGTTGTTATTGCCTATATTAGCGGCCGCCGCCAGCGGCATCGGTGTCGACGCGCAAGTCCTTATGCTGCCGGCGGTTTTGAGCGCCAGCTGCGCTTTTATGCTGCCGGTGGCGACCGCGCCCAACGCAATCGTGTTCGCCGGCGGTCACGTCACTACGCAGCAAATGGCGCGCGAGGGCTTGGTGTTAAACCTGTGCGGTAGTGTTCTGATTGCTAGTTATTTTTATCTACGATTTTCCACCTAGAGACTATTCGAAATAGATCCGTTTTATTCTTATTGACAGCTGGCGCGGTTCACGGTCGCGAAACAATTTAATCTCCTGTACACAGCACAGATCAAGTTTTCTTGTTTGGGCGTCTTCCTCGGCTTCGCGCAGGTCAAATGTAATAGTGTTCGCGCCGGGTTGCAGCACAGCATCAAGCTGATAACCGGCTTCCGATTTGTAGTTGTAAATGTCGCTGAACAACAACAGACTCAAAGTTTCCGCTTGTTCCGCTTCTGATTCCAGCTCAATGTGTAGCATTGTGTATGCCTTCCAGCTGTGCTTGAAGTTTCTAAACAGCAGCGAAGCAAACATCTTGGGCTGAAACTGCGCGCGCGCCCAGCCGTTATGCGAGCCACCCACCAGCGGGTAGATATTAGCGCCGTGTGGCGTTATCAAGTCGTATTCCCAGTCTTCATCGAAATCCAGCAGTACCGGTAGCTGCGCATGCATAAGATATGCAAGGTGCAGTTCCTTTGCGACCGGCACTAAGGCAGGCGTCGGGATACTCAACAGCAGCATAAAACACAGCGCTTTTTTGCCGCGACTGAGGCGGCGTGTCAACTGCAGATCTTCATCAAACAGGGCGTAGCAGCCTAAAAACGCCGTCACGCCCAAAACGTTGCGCAATGCGTCCACCATGTCGGCCGAACGCGGGCCAAACACCTGTAGCGCCTCGGTAAATGTGGCAATGCCAGTCGCGACTACAAAAGTGAGCAGGTATTGCATGCCGGCGCTGTGGATGCGTTCCCGTTGCGTAGCTTTTATCCAGTAGAGCAAGACGCACGCGAATATCCCGAACAATATGATGTGGCCGAAATTGTTAATCTCTTTGATCAAGCGATCGTCGGAAGTCACCGACGTCGAAAGCAATAAGAAGAAGACGCTGACAACGCCTAGTAGCAACACGGCGTGCAGGTGGTGGTGTTTTGGAGTCGCGCGTGTAGTCTCTTTCATGTACGGCTAGCCGCTTTAATTCGCGCGCGCAAAGTTAAGGGAGCTGTTACGCGCTCCCGCATCTTGTGGATGGTTAAGTAGTTTTCTATGGCTCAGGCTTTGCCGTGACTACCGTCGCATAGCGGTGCGTTTTCTGTGGTTTTGCAACCACAGAAATACACCGTCTTGCTTTCGTCGGCGCTGTATTTGACGGGAGTAAATTCACTACCCTGGTGTGAGCCATCACAGAGCGGTTGCTTTGCACTCTTGCCGCACGCGCACCAGAAGTAATCTTTACCCGCTTCAACCTCGGTTGCGAAAGGCACGTCGCTTGCTCTAACGGCGTTAGGCATGGTTCAGTGACCTACCGGTTACAGCACGGCGAGGATGGCTTCGGCGGCGCTTTTTTCCAGCGCACCTCCTTCCTCTAGTGCCAGGTGCGTTAATTTGCCATTTTCCGCAACCAGGGCGAAGCGCTGCGAACGTTTGCCTAGTCCGAAACCGCTGCCATCCATGGTCAAACCTAATGCCTCTGAAAATTCGCAGTTGCCGTCGGCCGCCATAATAAGATTCTCGGCATTGTGGGCCTTACCCCAGGCGTCCATAACAAAGGCGTCGTTAACCGCCATGCAGACGATTTTATCGACACCTTTGGCTTTAATGTCATCGGCGTGCACGACATAGCCTGGCAAATGCGCTGCCGAACAGGTGGGAGTGAAGGCGCCCGGCACCGCAAATAACACAACCTTGCCGTTAGCAAAAAGCTCAGCGGTGGATAAATCTTCAGGGCCTTTTTCACCCATGACTTTTAAGGTCGCTTGTGGAATGCTATCGCCAATTTGTATCGCCATAATGTTCTCCGCGTTGTTCCTTGCGCGCCAGGACGGCGCCTCATAAGTGCTCGCATGGTATCAAGGGTAACGACCAACATAAACCGCATTATTGCTGCTTATAACTGCCGTACACAGTATCTACCCAACGCGGGGTTTTGATAAAGCCTTTTTGCCAGTCATCAAAAGCTTTGGGTAAGCCTTTCTTTTTTGCCTGCTCGGCGCTTAAACCGGCCTTTTGATAGTCTCTAATAATGGTCACGCTACGCTTCAGTTTGGCGAGATGTTCGCGTAACTCGGCGTGTGTGGACAACGGACCATGGCCTGGAATAATTTTGCTGTTGGCGTCGGTTTGTTTTAGCACTTGCTCTACATTGCGGAGAAAGCCCTGCACACTGCCACCCGAGCCCAAATCAACAAAAGGCAATGCGTTGGCGAAGTAGTGATCACCCATATGCACTACATTAGCCGGTTTAATAAACACCACGCTGTCGCCATCGGTATGTCCGGCCGGGAAATGCTTGAGTTGAACCGTTTGGTCGGCCGCGTGCAGCGTCACGCCGTCTTGGTAGGTCACGACCGGCAATCCCGACGCAGGAGTAGCCTCCACCACGTGATTGAATCCTTTCATCTCCTGCCGGGTAGACATACGCTTGCGCACATTTGTGTGCGCAACGATATTAGTGTTCGGACCAAAGTGTTCGTTGCCGCCCACATGGTCGCCGTGCCAATGGGTATTGACTAGGAAGCGCATGGGCTTATCGCTGAGTTTTTTCAGTGCTGCATGCAGTTTGGTCGACATATCGGCGTAATCATCGTCGATCACCAACATGGACTCTTCACCAACAATAACGCCGACGTTGCCCCCTTTGCCTTGCAACATATAGATGTTGTCTGCGACAGGAACGGTAGTGACTTCTTGCGCTAATGTGATGCCGCTGGCAACGCTAATGATCAGGATAAACAATATTCGTGATGGCCGCATGCGCGTTCTCCAGGGATTGCTATGGCTTGTCATTAGACAAAGACAAGGCACGATGTTCAAGTTAAGCCCGGCAAATAAGCCTCTCGACAATGAAATCGCGGCTATTAAACTGAGACAAAATAGTCTGCGATGGCAGATTCATGATAGAAACATTGTTCAAGCTGGAGGTGTGCAATGCGTATCGCGACGTTCAATCTGGAAAACCTCGACGACGGCCCGGATATCAACCCTTCGCTAGCCGACCGCATCCGCATCATGCGGCCGCAGTTGGAGCGCATCAACGCCGACATACTCTGCCTGCAGGAAATTCACGCCCAAGATGGGCAGAATGGCCGCACGCTCGCTGCGCTTGACGCGTTGCTGGAGGGCACTCAGTACGCCAATGGCTACCAGCTTCGCACCACCGAAACCACCGGCGGTGATCTGTATCGTTTTCGCAATCTCGTGACGCTGTCAAGGCTGGAGATTACTGATACTCAGATCAGAAGGGATTCGGACGCTGGCCGGCCGACCTATCAATTCGTCACCGCGAATCCACCAGACACCAACGCTGATCCTATCGGTTGGGAACGGCCCATGCTGCACACCCAGATTGATCTGGGCGGCAACCGTACGCTGCATGTTATTAATTTGCACATGAAATCGAAAATAGCGACCGATGTCGCCGGTCAAAAAATTGATAATTTTACCTGGCGCAGCGTATCGGCGTGGGCTGAGGGCAGCTTTGTCTCATCGATGAAGCGAGTCGGCCAGGCTTTGCAAGTTCGTATGCTAATTGATGACATCATTGATGCCGACGGTGACGATGCACTCATTGTTGTGCTGGGAGATTTTAATGCCACCTGTGATGAAGTTCCTGTTCGCGCCATCATCGGACCGGTCGAAGAAACGGGAAACCCAGCCCATGCGTCAAGAATAATGATTCCTTGCGAGAATAACATTCCCGACTCCGCTCGCTTCTCGCTATACCACCTTGGTAAGGGAGAGATGATCGATCACATCATTGCGTCACGCGCATTCTTTCGATCATTCCAGCATGCCGAAGTGCACAACGAAGCCCTGCCCGATGAATCGGGCGCGTTCAGAACGGACGTGAAATTTCCCGAGTCTGACCACGCGGCTGTGATTGCCCAGTTTGAAATTTAGCTAGCAAGCTGCCGACGCTCCGCATCAGTTTTTGACCGCCAATCAACCCGCTGTTATCTACAGTAAAAAAGTCTTGACAAAGCAGACGACCGGTCATATATTAAGAATCATGAGCAAGCGTGAAGACAAAAAAGACCAATTGCTAGAACTTGGCCTCCAGGTGATGCAAGAGCGTGGTTACAACGGCAGCAGCGTAAAAGACATTGTAGATGCCGCAGCTGTGCCTAAGGGCTCTTTCTATACGTATTTTGACAGCAAGGAAGCCTTCGCCGTCGAAGCGATAGACCGCGTTGCAAATGCAAATTACCAGCAGGCCAGGCTGGTGCTTGGCGATACACGCAATACGCCGCTGGCGCGACTGAACGAATTTTTTGAGTCTAGCGCGGAGACCGCCTGCGTAGGTGAGTTTCGCGTTGGCTGCTTTATGGGAAATATGTGCCAGGAAATGGCTGATAGCAGCGAACTTATTCGCATCAAGGTAAAACACACCTTGGGTAGAATCACGGACCTTATCGGTGAAGTATTGGAGGAGGCAGGACAAAAAAATGAGATGTCTAGCGAATACGATAACGCAGTCACTGCACAATTTTTGTTTAATGCGTGGGAAGGCGCGCTCATGCGCATGAAAGCCGAGAAGTCGCGCGAACCGCTTGATGCTTTTTTAAGCATGTTGCCAAGAATACTGTCGCTGTAAAAAAATTTTGGAACTAAAAAGACGACCGGTCGTCTATAATCAAAATCATTAGGAACAAGACAATGAATATCATAAAGCTCGTCGGCATAATGGCTATACAAATAACAACGATCGCGACCGCGGACGTAGTCTTTGCAAGTGCAGAGCCGGGCCTTGAGAGCAGAGCAGTCGAGGTGGTCTATGATGCTTCGGCGCGAGCAGAGCGGCCAGATAGCGCAACGTTCCAGAGCTGGTCGTTTGCCTTTGACAATGACGTGCTGGTTCCTGGGTCGCGTGATCAGGACTACACCTATGGTGTAAGCGCTAGCTTATCCAGTGAAATGGCTCCGCGATCTCGCTGGTCGCTGAATACGCCGCTGCAATGGATTGACGACCATTCAGGCATCTCGGCTCTCGGCGACACGGTGAGAACCTACAGCACCGAGATCGGGCTGTATGGTTTTACTCCAGAAGACATTACCCGCAGCGATGCCAATTCGGATGATCGCCCCTATGCGAGCTTGTTGTACGTTTCCAATTCGCAGGAACATACTGGCGCGCGGTCGGACATCGCCTGGCGCAGCACGTTCACGGTGGGTGTACTCGGTCTTGATCTCGTCGGCGACCTGCAGAACGAGGTGCATGAACTTATCGACAGTGATGAAGCACGTGGCTGGCGTCATCAAATCTCGGATGGGGGCGAACCAACAGCACGCTATAGCATTGCCAGACAGCGCTTATGGTCGAGCGGCCACTCCAACGTCGAGATCAAAACGTCATTGCAGGGCTCGGTCGGTTATCTAACCGAATTGAGTTACGGCGTTAGCGTACGCTTTGGGCATATTGCTACCCGCTGGCAGTCTTTTAATCCCGAGCTAGCCAACTACCGTGAACATTCGGTACCCGCAATTCTCGGTAAAGGCTATCGAGAAAGTTACTTCTCTGCAGGTATGGCAATAAAAGCACGCGCCTATAACGTGTTCTTGCAGGGTCAGTTTCGAGACAGTGATGTTGAATACGACAGTGGTGATGTCAAGCACGGCATCGTCGAAGCCTGGGTGGGCTATACGCACATCTTTGCCAGCGGATATCGCGTCAGCTACACGCTGCGCGGACACAGTTCGGAACTCAAGAGCGGAGCGGGCGACCGCAATGTTCTTTGGGGCGGGCTGACCTTTGCAAAGAGCTTCTAATCACAAACAATCATTCACAACAACTGGAGACTGACTCATGATAGATCTATATTCTGCCAATACACCCAACGGACAGAAGGCATCAATCCTGCTCGAAGAGCTGGATTTGCCCTACAAGCTTCGCCGCATCGATTTAGGCGAGCTCGAACAAAAGCAATCCTGGTTTCTGGAGATGAATCCGAATGGCCGCATACCCGTTATCAAAGATCGCGACAACGGCGATTTTGTGGTGTTTGAATCGGGAGCGATTCTGCTTTATCTCGCTCGCAAGGCAGGAGAGCTCTATCCATACGATGAGAGCCAACGTTCTGTGGTGGAACAGTGGTTAATGTTTCAAATGGGTGGCGTTGGTCCAATGATGGGTCAGGCAAACGTTTTCAATCGTTACGCGCCAGAGCGGATTGCTTACGCCATTGAGCGTTATCAAAATGAAAGCCGGCGCCTTTTCGAAGTGCTGGAACGCCAATTATCCAAACAGGACTACCTTGCCAAAGAGTACTCCATCGCCGACATCGCTACCTGGCCGTGGGTGAGAGCTTACGAATGGTCAGGCGTCGATATCGATGGCTTACCTGCGCTTAGCGACTGGTTGCTCAGAGTCGGTGAGCGTCCTGCAGTGCAGCGTGGTTTGGAGGTCTTAAAACCCGTCGAAGAAAATACATATGACAACAATAGAGTGAATGTCGGACGTGCCATGCTGCGTTAACGAAGTTCGCCCTTGGTTTTGTTGATCGCTTGCCCGGCATGGACTTCAGCGCTGCGGCTGCATCGGCGAGTTCATCGCGGTATTATGTTCGCGATGAACTTTTACCGGTCTGGCTCTCAACGGGAGAAATATGCAAAGCGAAGATTTGCAAGCATTTGGTAATTTGGTGGCCCGGCGCCGCTCAGTGCGTGGTTTTCTACCGCGAGCGGTCGATCAGCAAACACTAGATCAGGTGTTTACCGCGGCCAACAGAGCACCGTCGAATTGCAATACCCAACCCTGGCAGTCAGCAGTCGTCAGCGGTGCAACTTGCGACCGCCTGCGTAAGCGCATCG
>JBPCXM010000359.1:0-3174 GCA_051008535.1 Pseudomonadales bacterium
ACCTGATCCGTGTAGGCTGTTGTCAGCTCGGTGACGAGCGGTCTTTTCAGCCATTGCTGCTGCACCTTCAACTTAACAGCGCTAGTCCTTTTGCTGTCTCAGCTGCTTCTTCAGTTGCTGCTTTGGCACGGCGTCGCCGCCACTGAGTTCGTCGCCGCCAGTCATTTGCCGCTGCGGAGAAAATGTGAATTCAAAGCCATACTGTTGCCTAGCTTCCTCAAACTTCTCCAGCGCATTGGCCCTTTCAAAGTGGGAACTGATAGACCATTCGCGGACGTACACATCGTCGTTTTCTATCATGCTCACCACAATTCCATGGGTGGACACGAGTTCGTTACCAACGCATTCGTCTTCAAACATGCTGCTCGTGGTGGGTGGTGTTACCCCATAATCTCCAATTTCGATTGCATCAGTTGACATAGTGAACCCTCCCGATCGATTGATTTCTGCTAACGAACCAACATCAATACCGACGCTAGATGGGTGAGATACGCCGGATCGCCACAAGTTGATTCACCATTGCTAGCCAAGATTTTCACGACGGTTTGGTCGCTGCAAAGCTATATTTTAATTGCAATATTCCATGCTTTAAAGCCCAAAATGATAGGTTTCGGCAGATTGCACCAATAGATCCGGACTTTGCATCGAGGCTAGCCAAGGGAGGCGATGATTTCCCGATAGGCCGACTCGGGAAACGTGTGCATGGCGAGTTGCTATTTGGCTATTGAGTAGCAACGGAACGGAAACGTTCAACTAGTTTCTATAAGGTTGATTCCAAAGCTCATTTTGTGGTCCCGATCGTTAATCAGCAGCGTCAAACCACCCTCATGACTATCGAGCATGGAAAAACACCCTCCCGTCCGTCAAAATGGTCGGGGCAATCCCGCGTGTTAAGAAATTTGGCAACGGTACACACGGCGATAGCCAGTGGGCGGCACCGCTGAGCGGAAAGAGCGGTAATACCGATACCGGTGCTCTGAGAAACAGCCACAGCAACAACAATCGGACAATGCAGCCATGGGCATAGGATGCCGGGAGTTTTTGGTCGTCGATGATAATTCGCTCTTACATCTCACTAATCGCAGTTTCGAACGAATACTGCGTTCCCCAGAAAAATACAGGTTTTCACAGTTTGGAGGCCAGCGAATTCGCTCCGTCTCGATTATCAGCAATTTGTCGAGCACCAAACCGCTCGAATGGAAGGTCTTGTGCTTGATGTGAACGTCAACGGCAACGATGCCGTCAAAGGGTTGATTGACGCGAAAAGGCGCTTTATTAGTCAGGGCGGGAAATGGAAACCATCACGTGCAATGGAAAACAAGATAGGTGAAGCCGCGCTGAGTCGTGTCAAAGTCCCTCTAATAAAACCAACCACTGAATCCTAGCCGTGAACGGGAGACGTCGCTCTCGAGTTGATTTGAATCGTAATCCATCCAGGGAATATCCACACTCCTCGACGCGTCTAAAATATTTCTTAGCCTCCACAGATACGTCATCGAAGCCACTGAAGCTCCCCAAATTGATTCGGTTATAGCCCTGGGTGTAGTGGGCTAGCGCGATGGCATGGAGCACTGCCGACTTCACGCAGCCTGGCCCGCCTTCGGGAAGCGGAATCTGTGGTGCGTTCGGTTTGGCGCGCATTATGCCCTCCGTAAACGAATTCTGTAAGAATTCGATGTAGAAGGATACAGTAAAGACAATAGATTCTGACAGTTATGACTCGATCGGCGGGCACAAACATTCGCTGGACCAGGACACCCCACAGTGGTTTCGGCACACGTATGCCACGGACCTGTTCGACGCGGCCGTTGACCCACGCATCGTGAAGGAGAACCTGGGCCATGCCTCGATGGATACGACCTTGATCTACAGCCACCCCAAAGACCGGGCGCGGCATGAGCAGACGCAACGGTTGGCGCCACACCCAACAGACACGACGGGGGATGAGCCGAATTCAGCCTAAATCATGACGTGGACAAACGCCCCACCGGTCGGGTGATAGCCGACCGATGGACACGGTTAATCGATGTTAAGATGTTGATAATGGGATACGGATGAGTTTTTTGACCGCACGGGTCACAAAATGTTTGAAATTAGACGAATTTTAGCCGTGGTCGATCCTACGACCAAAACCCAACTTGCGTTGACCCGCGCCGTAGAACTCGCGCAGCAATTTGATGCGGAACTGGTACTGTTTGTGTGCGATTATCTATACGAGCTGGGAGACAGCCCGTTCCTGAGTACCAGTAGTCAAAGACATGGCCTCGAGGCGTTTCTACACAGGAAACAGAAATGGCTGGATGCGCTTGCCAACCCGCTGCACGCACAGGGCTTTCAAGTCGATACCGAAGTGGTATGTGGTAAACGCGTCCACGAAGAGACCGTTCGCAAATGTTTGCGTAGCGATATCGACCTGGTAGTTAAGGCGACTGAGCACCATAGCAAAATAGACCGCACTTTTTTCAGCAGCAGCGACTGGCATTTGATTCGGGAATGCCCCACGCCAGTTTTGTTAGTCAAGCTAGAGGCAATGGCAGACACCCCGCAGTTGGTCGCCGCGGTGGATCCCTTTTCAGAGCAGGAAAACCCGCTGCATCTCGACCAAAAAATTATGCAGGTAGGGCAGCTATTGCGCGATAAGCTGGGCGCTAAGCTTAACGTGGTTCATTGGTACGAATCACCGTATTTTTCTGCAGATGAAGACGCGATACCCAAGTTGGTCAAACAGGCGCACGAAGAAAAACTCGCCACGTTGCTGGCGGACTATGACGTGACGCCTGAACAGGTCTATTTGCAAGCCGGTGAGAATGACAAGGTATTGACCGAATTAGCTTCCACCGTACATGCCAGCATGGTCATTATGGGCGCGCAATCGCAGGATTTTCTAGAGCGCGTGATAATTGGTAGTACGGCCGAACGAATTCTTGACCGGCTGCCTTGCGATATTCTCGTGATCAAGCCCGACGGTTTTGTGTCACCAGTGACGTTGTAGGGTATCGACAACTTAAGCTCCCAAGGCCATGAAAATCTTGGCTTCAGCACTTTTAAGCAACCACCCTTTCCATTCTCCGAACGCGCTTTTCCTCAGATCTCGATAGGGGGTTCCCGTTACCAAGTTGTTAAAAGTGCCGGTAGTGACCGCCTTTAAAATCAAAAGCAGACACGATGTATAGC
>JBPCXM010000360.1:0-4392 GCA_051008535.1 Pseudomonadales bacterium
CAGATAGCCGCCCGGACTTATGGCAATGTCGTGCGCAGGTCCGTATTGTTGCGCGAGGTTTTGCGTTTTGTCTTCGCGGTGGTCAAGCATTTTGGGTACTTCCTGCACCTTTTGATGCAAGCTGCCACCGAGTGCGACATTAATTTCTTGGCAGCCGCGACAAATACCCAGCACGGGCAGTTTGCGGCTGATGGCGAAGTCGACCAATCGACAGGCGGTTTCGTCGCGGGCGGCATCTCTTAACGGGTCAGCTTCGATATTTTCTGAACCATAGCGCCACGGCTCGATATTGGAATAGCCGCCGGTGAGCAATAAGCCATCGAGTGGCGCCAAAACCTGTTCAATGCTTAGGTCTGCTCCCAGCGCTGGGATAACAAACGGAATGCCACGCGTGCCATCGACTACGGCGCGGATGTATTTATCACCGGCGCAGTGGTAAGCATGCGGATCTTCCACGCGAAAATCGGCGATAACGCCAATCAACGGTCGTTTTTCAGACATGTGTACCATGCAGTGTTGTTTTGATTAATTAGTGGTCTTTATAGCACTAGCTAGCGTGCACACGCAATGCGCCGAAGATTAAGTTTAACCGTGCTTGATAACTTTGTTGCGACATATTATGATTCAATCACAAACCGAATAATAATTCAATAAAAACTGAATATATATTCGGTATTCAATATTTTCTTTTGACTTCTATTAGTATTGAGTAACTATGAACGTAGCACGTCAGCTAAGTAAACAAACTATTTTGAATGATGTTGGCTATATCGATTCCTATTATTCAGCGACAGCCAATGCGCACGAAAAATACCCCGATTTGGAAGGTGATATCAGCGCCGATGTGTGTGTTATTGGCGGTGGCTATACGGGCTTGTCGGCAGCGCTGCACCTCGCTCAGCGTGGCTACAGCGTCGCCCTCCTCGAAGCGCAGCGGGTCGGCTGGGGCGCTTCGGGGCGCAACGGTGGGCACGTCGGTACCGGTCAGCGCAGCGGCCAGCAAGTTTTGGAAAAGCAGCTTGGCGACCACCACGCCCGACAACTATGGGATTTAAGTGTCGAGGCTGTTGACTTGGTGAAAGATTTGATCTCCACGCACAATATTCAATGTGATCTTAAGCATGGTCAGTTGCATGTAGCGGCCAAACGAGGCGACACCGAAGAGCTTAAACAAGAGGTCGATCATTTGCGCGGCAAGTACGGTTACCAACAGATGCGTTATGTCGACAAGGAGGAGGTCGACACGATGCAGGGCTCGAAGAAATTCTTCGGTGGTCAAGTCGATGAAGGGTCGGCGCATTTGCACCCACTGAATTTTCTATTGGGTATGGCGGCAGCTGCCAAAAACGCCGGTGTAAAAATATTCGAGGCCAGTCGAGTCACCGACATCGAAAAGAATGATCCAGCCGTCGTTTCAACCGAACACGGTTCGGTCAAAGCCAAGTTTGTGGTGCTGGGTTGTAACGGTTACCTGGGTAATCTGGAAGCCAAAATGGCGCATAAAATTATGCCAATCAATAATTTTGTGTTGGCCACCGAACCGCTAAGCGATGATCAAGCGCACGAGTTGATCCGCGACGACGTTGCAGTGTCGGACACTTTTTTCGTTATCAATTATTGGAAGCTATCGGCCGATAATCGACTACTGTTCGGTGGCGGGGAGAACTACACCAGCAGTTTCCCCAGTGACCTGAAAACCTTCGTACGCAAATACATGTTGCGTGTGTACCCTCAACTAGAGAATACGCGCATCGATTACGCCTGGGGCGGTACACTGGCTATCACGTTGAAGCGCATGCCGCACTTTGGGCGGCTGGCGCCAAATGTATTTTATGCCCAGGGCTATTCGGGCCATGGCGTACCCACAGCTACCATGGCAGGCAAATTGATGGCCGAAGCGGTTAGCGGCACGGCAGAGCGCTTCGACGTTATGGCCTCGGTGCCCACTTATTCATTCCCCGGCGGTACCTTGCTGCGTTGGCCTGGTTTGGTTGCCGGTATGTTGTACTATTCTTTGCGCGATAGACTCTAAACGAGGAGCATGCAGCTTTGGCTGGAGCAAGAATGTCGCAAAAAATGAATTCACTTCAACCACGCCGCGCGCCTTTGCAAAGGCGTTCGCAGCAACGTATTCAACAAATTCTCTACGCCACTGCCAGCTTGCTTGAAAAGGTGGGACTGGACGATCTCACCACTATTTTGATCGCTAAAGAGCTGGATATTTCGGTCGGCTCGCTATACCACTACTTCCCTAATAAACACGCGATACTTTATGCGCTCGGCGAGCACTGGCTGGCGGAAATAAGTGTTGTCTTGAGCGATGTTGAGCGCTGGGATTTACCAGCACTGGGGTGTGATGGATTCGTCGAGCAGTACACCGAGGCGATGTTAGTTGTTTACCGCGAGCAGAAGGGCGTATTACCGTTGGTGCAGGCCATGTTCGCCGTACCCGAGTTGCGCGCGCTAGACACGCAGCATGATGACTTGATGATAGCCGCGCTGGTTGATATTTTTCAGCGTTTGGGAATTAATGAATCGAATAATGAATTACAGCGGTTGGGCAGGGCGCATTTGGAATTTACCCACGCGTTGCTGTTAGTTGTTGCAAGTCAAAGAGGGGTGCGGGCCAAGCGTACACTGGAAGATCTAAAAGCCATCACGCGCGGGTTTTTGCAGCGGCATTTGCGGTCTTAAAAGGTAAGCGCCTGCAAAATGGACCAGTCAATCAATATTCATCCACGACAGGCATGGGAAGACCTGAAGCGCGAGCATGTAACGGCGGTGGTGCTGGTCACTACCGCCGTGATGGTGACAGTCATAGAGTACTTCTTTCTCCCCGAATCTCTTCGTGAGCTGTTTCCGCAAATCGTGCAGAAGTATGCGCCGGGAGTCTGGTATGGCTCATGGGCAAGCACGCCAGTGGGCAGCATCGCGCCATGGTGGGGGGTGTTCGCCCCCTGGGCCTGGTGGATGACGGGAATGCTGGTGTTTTGGGTCGCCGTGCCGATGGTTTGCGCGAAGAGTATGGGTTTCTACCTGCGTGACCTGGGACTGTCCATGCGCGGGCTACTGCCGAAGCTTTGGATCTACGGATTGCTGTACCTGATTGTGCTGGTCGGCATTTGGTGGGCCAGTAAACAGCAGGGGTTTACCAACACTTATCCGATGTTGAAACCCTGGTACAACGAGAACTGGTGCTGGTTGGTTTTGCTCAGCTGGTGGGCATTGTACGCGGTGCAGTTTTTCGTGGTCGAGTTTTTCTTTCGGGGCTGGATGCTGTTCACCCTCGAAAAACGCATGGGTATGGCGGCTATTGCTGTCACTATCGTGCCCTACTGCATGATCCACTATCACAAACCGGCGCCGGAAGCGCTTGGCGCGATTGTAGGCGGGTTGGTTTTAGGCTGGCTTGCACTGAAGACACGCAGCATTTGGGGCGGCTGGCTGGTCCACGTTGGTGTCGCCATCACTATGGACGTAGCGGCGTTGACGCGGGGCGAGTGGGGCATGCCGACGAGTTTCTGGCCATAAGCGCATAGTTTTTTTAATAGGTATTTACCACCCTAAATGTGCGTACAAGGCGCATTAATTTTCCAGCGAGCCTGTTACCAATTTGCCACTAAACAGCGTCGCTAATTTGTTGGAAAACAGCTTGATGGTCGGTTGCATTGGCATCGTACTGCCATTCGCGATCGAAATAACTGGCCGCAATATCGTCGCTGCCCTTGACCGTCGCCGCGCCGCCATCTATGCAGGCCGAGAACGCTTCCGTATTGGGTTTATTGGTAATAACACGCAGCGTTCCCGATGGTGATGCTTCGCTGAACAGGGTTCCCTGAGGACCACTCAATGCTTCCAGGCGTTCTAGATCTATCAGGTTTGGGTCAGGGTTGACTCCGGCGGTGGTAATCGGTTGCTCGTTGAGGTAAACATAAACACCGGAAGAAGACTTGGTCCCGAATTGAAGGCCGGAAGCGGCGATGCCGCGAAATACCACGGAATTACTGTCCGGCCCGCGCCGAACGATGGACAGTGCCGGCACTAGCGACGAGTCGTCGTCCATATTCACGAGGCCGCGTTTGGCGATATCGTCAGTGCTAAAGGCGGTAATCGCCAGCGGGACGTCTTGCCTGTTTGCCGACCGTTTGGTGGCGGTTACGATGATTTCTTCTAGCATCAGCTCCTGGCTGTGCGCGGTCTGTGCGGTGCCGGTGGCCGCGGCCGAGACGCGGAAATAGCTACTGCAAGAGCCTTGCGACGAAAATAATGTGGTGCATAAGTAGCGTTTTTGTCTGTCATTTATGCGGCTTGTCACGGGTGCGTCAAAATGTTTCGCTATGCCCCAAAAGTGCACTAGTTTGACTTGGCTGGCGTTCGCTTTTATCGTTGTTT
>JBPCXM010000361.1:0-29212 GCA_051008535.1 Pseudomonadales bacterium
GGAATTGGAAGTGCAGTTGCAAGCACAGAATGCCGCGGGCACCACCACGCAGAATTACATCGGTGACTTCGCGAAACTTAGTCGCTGGACCAACGATCCTCTGACTGACGAAATCGCTGTTGCCGCAGTCGATCAGGTGACAAGCGCTGATCTATCGCCGCGACTCGATGTAACTGGCGTCGCATCTTTTAGCTGGACCAATGGGCTCGGCGTTATCAGTTCCGACCTGATCGTTAACCGGGCGCCGGCACCTGACGGTTCCCTACTTGCCGCGTTTGGTGTCGCGCCGGTCGACGATGACGGCGTTGGCCTGCTGCCCGCCAGTATTGATATGGATGTCGATGGCGATAGTAGCAACGATCATGCGCGCCTTACGGCGCCACTCGACAGCGAAGAATTTCGCTTTGGCCGCATGCAAATTAACAATGCCTTCGGGCCCGAGACACGGGAATTGCCGGTCGCCATGCTAGTGGAATATTTCGATGTCGGCAGCGGTTGGCGCATTGCCAGTGACGATAGTTGCACCCAATTGGTGAACAGCGAACTCATCGTTGACGGCGGTGGTGATTTAGATGCCAGCGTGGGTAGCGGCACCAGCACCGCAGTGCCCAGTTTCGTCTTTCCGGGCGGTTTTTCCTTCAGCAGTGGTGATGCCGGCTTAAGCTTCACGGCACCTGGCAGCGGCAACGTCGGTCAGTTTGACCTTGGCGCGAATCTGGCAAATTACCCGTGGTTGCAGTTTGATTGGAATGGCGACGGCAATTACGACAATGATCCTGTTGGGGTTATTACCTTCGGCCAATACCGTGGCAACGATCACATAATCTATTGGCGCGAAGTACATTAGTCGTTCTCCGCGGTCGTGCTAATATAACGTCGTTCTAATTCTCTTTTAAAGACCCGTCGCTCACATGAAACCTACCGCCGAACGCATACTAGACGCTGCGGAATCGCTGTTTGCCGAAAAAGGCTACAGCGCCAGTTCACTGGGCGATGTCGCTGACCGCGTTGGCATTCGTCCTCCCAGTTTGTACAATCATTTTAAAAACAAGGAAGCGCTGCATAAAGCCGTCGTCGATCGTTTGTTGGTTCAGTTTAAACAACCGTTTGAAGAGTTGATTCAAGGCCCTTTAAATACCGAAGCGGTGTTGCAGTGGGAAGAGAAAATGATGCGCCAGCATATTGCGAATCCGAATCTCGCCAAATTGTTAGCGCATTCGGCGTTGTCCGGCGAGCATATTGGCAGTGAGCTGGTCGAAGGGCTGTTTCGCCCTTTGTTCGAACGCACCCGGCCAGATGAAGATACCGATATCGCGTTTCTGCAAAACAAGCCGCAGCTTAGACCGTGGGTGGTCATGGCGTACGTTAATCTGGTGATGTCTTACGTTACACTGGCGCCGCTGTACCGCGAGTTGTTGGGTGATGATCCGTTGTCGCCCAAAGCAGCCGATATGCAAGTAGCTTTTTTGCAGGAATTTTCGCGCATGTTTCTTTCTGCTGACGCGGAAAAGCACTGATTATGAAACGACATATTCCCTTTGAAGGAACGCCCAATTTTCGCGATTTGGGCGGTTACCAAACGCGCAACGGCAAACAGTTGAAATGGAATTGTTTCTACCGCTCAGGACAATTGTCGAGCCTCAGTGACGAGGATCTGCATCAATTCGCGCAGCTCGGTGTCCGTGTCGTATGCGATTTTCGCCGTCTCGAAGAGATTGAACGCGACCCCAGCCTGTTACCCCACGATGCACAAATTCAGCTGTTGCAGCTCACTATTGACCCGGGCAGTACCACCAGCTTCTTCTCCAACATCGATACCCATGATATGTCAGGCGTCGATATGGCACAGTTTATGTGTGAGATTAACCGCGCCTTTGCACTCGAACATCACGGCCCGTATAGCCGCATGCTGGAAGCGGTTATGCAGCTACATGAAGGCGCACTGCTCTTTCACTGCGCAGCAGGCAAAGATCGCACCGGCTTTGCGGCCGCGCTGATTCTAATGATTCTGGACGTGCCGCGCGAAGTGATCATGCACGACTACATGCTGACCAGCGACTATTTTATTCCCGACCGGGAGTTGCAGCGGCTGGCTAAGAAGTACGCCAGTTTCGGCTTCGACAAATTGGACCCTGACATCATGCGACCCATCCTGGAAGTCCGGCCCGAGTATTTGCAAGCTGCGTTCGATGCGATAGATCAGCAGTACGCGACCACACAAGACTACCTGGAAGACGTTTTTGAATTAACACCGGTTTTACGTGAGGAACTCCAGCAGCGCTTCTTGACCTAGCTTAGCCACCTCCCCACCGGTGTACCCCACAAAAACTTCGCGAATTTTTGCATCCCTTTGAGTTTTTCCGAGCTATAAGGGAAGGCGTTTTGCATATCGCCGCCGCGTTTTTCTATAATGATCGGCACCACCTGACAATAACTTTTAATGCCGGTTTCGCCGTTCACGCGCCCAACACCGCTGCTTTTAACTCCGCCGAACGGCGCCGCTGGAATACCGTAGGTAACGGCTATATCGTTAATACTGACCGAACCGGTATCGATGCGTTGGGCAATATCGAAAGCCTTGTCTTTGTCTTCACTCCATACATTGCCGCTGAGGCCGTAGTCTGAATCATTGGCCAGGCGAATCGCTTCTTCTTCGCTATTGACTTTTTGAATGCACAGAATGGGACCAAAAGTCTCGCTGCGCATAATCGTCATGTCATGCGTGACGTCGGTCATCACGGTGGGTTTGAAGTACAGGCCGGGCAGTTCGGTATTGCGTTCGCCACCGACCAGAATGTTGGCCCCCTTGGCTTTGGCGTCGTCCACATGGTTCTGAATAATATCCATTTGCTTGTCCCAGAACACCGCGCCTACATCTTCATCAGCACCAAGCTCTGAACCTTGTCGCAGCTCCTTCGTAATGGCTGCGCATTTTGCGACGAACTCATCGTAAACTTCGCTCATGACATAGATTCGCTCCGTGCCGCAACAGTAGTGGCCGGTATTCATGCACGAGCCGACTACGGCCCCCTGCGCCGCACGGTCGAGATCGGCGTCGGCGCAGACTACCATTGCGTCTTTACCACCTAGCTCAAGCGAGCACGGAATCAGCTGGCGTCCGCAGACCTCGGCGACTTTGCGTCCGGTGGCGACGCTGCCGGTAAACGCGATTTTGTTAACGCCACTGGCAACCAGATCGGCGCCGGTTTGACCATCACCCATCAATACCTGCAGTACTCCTTCGGGCAAGCCAGCTTCGTCAAAAAAGTCGGCAACCAGCTTGGTGGAAAAAGGTGTGACTTCCGACCCCTTCACGAGCACCGTGTTGCCGGCCATTAAAGCTTGCACTGCTGGGTTCAAACCCAATACGAAGGGGCCGTTCCAAGGTGTAATAATGCCGACCACCCCGAGCGGCTTGTAAGTGAGGGTCAGCTTTTTCATCAAGCCCAGCACGCCGTGCACTTTTTTCTTCTCGGGCTTAAGGAATTTCTCGGCGTTTTTAGCGTAGTAACAAATGGAATCGAGACAGGAGAACACTTCCATGCTGAATGCGTCGGTGCGCGCTTTGCCGGTTTCGCCCACGACGGTATCGATAATAAGGTCTTGTTTCTTGAGAATGATTTTCTGCACACGCTTTAGGTAAGTGGCGCGTTCCTTAAAGCTTAAAGCCGCCCATGCGGGTAGCGCGGCGCGCGCCTTTGCCAGCGCCGCTTGCACGTCTTCTTTGTTGGCACACACCAGTTCGCCGGTAGGCTCAAGTGTAACCGGGCTCCGCAGCTGCAATACACGCCGTGAGCCTTCGGTTTTTTCAAGCGGTTCGTAAATCGACATATACTGGCCTCATCTCTAAAGGGGTTAAGTAAAGGTTCGTGTGCAGACAAACGAAACTAGCCGTAGGTCTAAATAGAGTCAAGTGACTATCGATTCATGTTAGGTGCTTACATTTTTCTCACTTCGTACGTTTTTTATTCGTTATTGTAAATTTTTTTGCCAGCAATTTGATTTGCCGATAGTAAGCTTATAAAGTGCGCTAACTTTTTCCCATAAGTAACGATAAAGTAAGCACAAAATCGTGCATTGCTATTGTAAAGCGCACTGTGAGTGACTAACGAGGAGCGACAATGAACAAGCTGGAACTAAAGGCACTGCTTGCTGCAGGGCTGATAGCGGCAACACCATTGAGCATGGCCGACGACGTGAGCGGTATTACGCTGATTTTCCCGAGCGTGGGATTGTACGACTTCGATAATAATCGTGGGTTGGATTCGGAAACGTTTTACAAATCCGGCGGACTCGGCTATCAGTTCAATAATCATTGGGCGCTGGAAGCGATTTATTCGAGCATCGAAAGTGAAAGCGATGATCAATCGGGTTCGGGTCTGCCTGAGGGTAGCGATGTTGACTTCGATCAATATCATCTCGACGCGCTGTACACTCTCAACCCTGAAGACAAATTACAAGGTTATTTAGTCCTGGGCGTGGGCCAGGGCGAGTTTGAAGCCGACCTGGCGGACGACACCGTAGATGATACGATCGTTAACTATGGTGTTGGCGTCAAATACGCATTTACCGACCGCATTGGTTTACGCGGCGATGTACGCGGTTTCACCGGCATAGACGAGGAAGCCACCGACGCGGCGGTAACCCTGTCGCTGAACTGGATGTTCCTGGAGACGCGCCGCGTGCGCGAAGATTCCGACGGCGACGGCGTCAATGACAAAGCCGATAATTGCCCCAATACGCCCGCCGGCGTGCAGGTCGACGCCAATGGCTGCGCCTTAGATGGTGACGGCGACGGGATTGCCGACCATGCGGACAAATGCCCGGGTACGCCCGCCGGCATAGCGGTTAACGCAGAAGGCTGCGCGCTGGACGATGATGGCGACGGCGTTGCAAATGACAAAGATAAATGCCCAGACAGCAAAGCCGGCGCCAAAGTCGACGCCGATGGTTGTTACGTCATGCTGAAGGAGAAAGTGGAAATCAGCCTCGACGTTGAATTCGACTTGAATTCCGCCGCGGCGCGTGAAGACCATAAACCCGAAGTGAAGAGGCTTGCCGACTTTATGCGTCAACATCCGCAGTCGGCGGTGCAGGTAGAAGGACATACCGACAGCTCGGGAGCTGCTACTTACAATCAGCAGCTTTCCGAGCAGCGCGCGGCCACAATAGCAAAATTGCTAGTCGATGATTTCGACATCGATGCCAGTCGCGTGCAATCGGTTGGTTATGGCGAAGACCGCCCCAAGGCAGACAACAGCACAGCCGCCGGTCGGCAGGAAAACCGCCGCGTGGTAGCTGTGGTGAGCGCGAGGGAAGAACACCCGGAAGAATAACACGATGGAACGAGGTTCGCCGGGAAGGGAACCTCGTCTCGCTCCCTTTTCAGCAATTACTTTTCCTACTGGTCAACGACAAAAGCTGGAGTTTTATATGAAAAAGCAAACCATATTTTTAACCGGGTCAGTTTTGCTTTCAACTACCTTGCTCACCCATGCACACGAAGAACCCGAAGTGCCAGTCGACAATAGCTGGATTGGTAACATCGGTATTGGCGTGGTAGCCACAGATGGCAACACCGAAAACAGAAGCGCAAATGCCAATATAGATGTGACCCGTGATTTTGACCGTTGGCGTCACAATTTGCACATTGACAGCCTGTACACCGCGGACGAGCAGAGGACGACGGCAGAGAAATATTTCGCGTCGTGGCAGTCCGACTACAAACTGTCTGAGCGCGATTATGTGTTTGCGTACGCATCGTACGACGATGACCGCTTTAGCGCCTTCGAATGGCAAGCGACCGCTGTTGTTGGTTACGGCCGGATTCTGTTGGCCACTGAGGACAAGAACCTAAACGTTGAGATCGGCCCCGGTTATCGCGCCAGCCGAACTGCCGAGGTCTTTCAACTGGATGATAACGATGACAAGGTCAGAGTGCCTCCCGCGGGAAATTTCAATCTTCTTGAAGACAACGAATCGCTGAATGAAGCAATTTTGCGCCTGGCGGAACATTTCGACTGGCAGTTCAGCCCCAGTTCGAGGTTTGTGCAGGAGTTAAACGTTGAGGTAGGTGAGGACAATACTGTCACTCGCGGTTTGCTTGCGCTGGAATCGCAGATAGCCGGCTCGTTAGTAGTGCGTCTGTATTACGCCATCAAACATAACACCGAAGTGACTGACGATACCGAGAATTCCGATACCGAAACCGGGGTCACCATAGCGTACAATTTTTAATGTTCGTCGCTACTAGCCGGGGTCACCCGCCCCGGTCTTTAGGCTTAACTACAAGTTTCTCATTCATAGTCATCCCGCAGCTCTAGCCTCGGCAAGCTAATCATAAACTCCGAACCGCGCCCGGGCGCGCTGTTAACCTTAACGGCGCCATTGTGGCGTTGCAGCGTGACTGCAACAAAGCGCAATCCGAGTCCCGCGCCAGATTGTGAACGCGAATCGCGTGACGAACCACGCCGAAACTGCTCGAACAAAATTGGAATATCATCAGCTGGAATACCAATGCCATGGTCTATGACGTACAACGATACCTTATTATTGGCTACCGCAAGTCTGGTGTCCACAACGTCATGCTCGTGCGAATACTTAATAGCATTGTCGAGCAAGTTGATCAACATGCGTTCCAGTAGATCGGCATTACCCCACACCCATGCCGATTGCTTACAGTGCTCTCTTCGCAAACTAATCTTTTTCTTGGCGGCTAGCTCAAAAACGTGCTCGCAGGCGTTGTCGAGAATGGCATGCATATCACATTCGTATAACGACGCTTCGCCACTTTCGGCGCGCGCCAACTGCAGAAAGCCTTCGGTATACGATAAGGCGCGCTCGGTATAATTTTTGATCGGCCCCAGCGCATCGGAGTGCTCGGCCTGATCAACCAATGCCAGAATCGACACCAACGGCGAGCGCAGGTCGTGCGATACGAAGTTCAACGTTTCAGCACGTGCCCGTTCCAATTCCTTGAGTTCAGAAACATCCGTGAAGGTAAAAATGACCACCACGTCGGCCGACGTGTCCAGTTCGAATTTTTTACCTTGCACCAACACCGAATAATCGGGTTTTGTTAGCGCTTCGAAATGCGTATCGATACCGCGCAAGTAAAGCCCCTGCAGCGCTTCTTCCCATACATCGTTGCTGCTGCGCATGCTTCGGTCGAGCAGGTCGGTAAAGCTGGCGCTTAGATATGCTTCTTCGCTAATACCTAGCAAACGACGCGCCTGATCGTTAATCATAATGACTCGGCCCGACAACGACGTGACCACGATCCCGTCTTGCAAATTGGATAAACAGCTGTAGATAAAATTGCGCAGCTGTCTGCCGGCGGCACTATTGCTCTGTATGCGCTCGATATAGTCGGCGACAATATCGCGATGCCTTGTTGGCAGCTCATCGTTGTTGTTGTGCCAGGGTTGAACCAAATCGCCAAGAAAGGCGTCGCGGTCGCGGATATCTATGTCTGCGTTTGGCCGCCACTCTATGGCGATGCTGCTGACTTCTCCGCCGTCGTTCAGTAAGAAAGTCGATTTGTCATTGCTATGTTGCCATACCTCAGCCACCGCGACTGGGTCGGAATCTTCCAGCTTTTCAACGCGCCAGGCTTTTATTGGCAACCATTTGGTTAAAAAATGCAGGCCGCTGTTGAGCTGCGACAGCTGCGGTTTTTCGTTTAAAAAGCCGGGTTCTTTCTCCAGACTGGCCAGCTCCCCGCCCAGATATTGCATCGATTGTTCGAGGCGCCGCCACGACCAAAGTGGGTAGGCGAGACAGAGCATGATAAAGCTGGCTGCTGGCGCCATCCACACTGAACCAAAACGCAGCAGCATAAAACTGAACAGTGGCACCAGTAGAATAGCAATGATGGCGGCCATGCTGGAGTGATGCGGTTTGAGCACGGTAATACACAGCACACCTGCAAAAGTTAACAAGCCCGCGGCAAAGGCGTTTTGCCAGGGCGACAAAGGCTTAATAAGCGTGCCGGAGCGCAGGGCGTGAAAGATATTGGCCTGTACTTCCACGCCTTTCATATGCAATTGTTCCTGGGATATTGGAGTCGCGAAGGTATCCGACATACCTGCGGCCGTCATACCCAAGAACACGATTTTGTCCTGTAGCTCCTCTGTTGGAATGCGGTTGTTTATCAGGTCGATAAAAGAAATCGACTTGAATTTGCCCGGACCAACACTATAGCGAATGCGGTTCAGGTAGTCGCGCGCGATTTGCATCGGTGCGTTGCTACTCGTTTTGGACACTAGACCGGGCAGCGGCTCCGGTGGTTTGCCGTGCACGGCCTCGTACAACACCACGCTAAGATGTGGCCAGTAGGGCTTACCTACCCCCTCCTTCAAAAATACCGAACGCCATATGCCGTCAGTATCCAGCTCTACGTGCACATGGCCTATCCCTTTGGCGGCATCGATCAACTCACTGAAAGGCAGCGTCTCAAGAACCTGGCCATCGTCTCTTAATTCTCCGATAAACATCGGTACAACGGTGTTGCCGTTGCGTCGGACAGCGTCAACAAGGGCATCATCTTCTGTTGGATTTGCCGTATCGTGTTCGGTGAAAAGAATATCTGAAGCGATTGCTTTAACGTTTGCCCGCGTTAAGGTATCGATCGCCTGCGCGTGCAAGCCGCGCCGCCAGGGCCATTTGCCCAACTCCAGCAGACTAGCTTCGTCGATCGCTATGACAAGGACATCGTCCGGCTTTTGCTGCGTCTGCAGTTTTTGAATGGTGTCGTAAAAAACGTTGTTCAAACCGAGCGGTCTGTCAAAGTAGCCGAGCATGGCAGCTACCGCTGTCAGCAGCGCACTGACGACCATCGCTTCACGGCTTGGCAGCGTTCGCATCAGCGGAAGCGCAACACAAGTAACAGTGCCGCTATAACGGCCGCCAGCGCCAGCCATAATTCGACCGTCTTATTGGTCCATTGGGTCACCGGGCCGGGCACACTCAATCTGCCGTGGCGATCAATTGTTTGTGCTCTAACGAAATAGTGATGGCGTATAAACAGTGGTGCGCTGACAGAATGCTCTTTCACCACGGTCGAGTAGATGAGCTGGTTGAACTGCGCGTCGCTACCCACGTCCACCCGATAGCCTTTGGCGCCGGCAACGGGAGGCCAACTGATGTGCAATTGATTCGCAACGGGGTTAATGGCCATCGGGTCGATACGCGGCGCGGGTAGCAGGTTTTCCTTGATAAAGCTCAAAATGGCGTCCAGACCTTGTAGCCCCACTTCGTCGACGCCGCGCACGCTGAGGGTATAATTGCCGTCATCGAGGTCGGTTAGCCTATGGCTATTATTATCCAGCACAAACGATTGCAGGAGTTTATCGGTGGAGTCGCATTTAAAAATGTCCAATACGTAGTTTACTGCACCGTCTAACGCGGACCAGCTCAAAGTGTACGGCAGGCTCAGTGGCGTTTGTACATTGACCGTTGGTGCCGCCAACAACTTGCGCGGTGGCAGTGGCGCCTTGCCCTGTTCAGCAAGCGTGCCAAAGCCCTTTTTTATCGCCTGCACCACCGCCTGTGCCGATACCGCGACCTCTCCCAACAATACTTCATTGCGCATCGTATTGTTGGTTGCCGGGTCGGATGAGATTCTAAACTCGGTGCCGCGTACCGCGGCCACTGCCGATGGCGTGTTGATTCGAAAGCGCGCTTCCTTGCTTTTCGGCTTCACTTTCAGCGCGGCATTGCCCCGATTGAGATGAATATACGTATCCACCATGCCGTACTCACCATGAGCCGACAATTTGTCCATCAGAATTTCGCTGTTTGGTTTTAACAGCAGGGTTGATTCATCCGCAAAACGCATCAGCACGCTGCCACTCTCGGTGATCACCTTGCTGCCAATGATCAGCGCCGTTCCCGCTTTCAAGGTTTCTTTTTGCGCTAGACCGGGTCGCACGAGGAAGGCATCGCCCTGGGTAAATTCAACGACTGCGGATTTTGGAGGGTACTTTAACAAGGTGACCGGTATCTTAATTTGCATACCGGGTGTTAGCTTACGCTTGTTAGTGATCTGGGTGTTGTAAACGTGGAGTTTCGCTATGCACTGTGGTTTGAGAGCGGTGACATAATTGGCGCATACGTCCCACAGCGTATCGCCTGGTTTAATGGTATACAACCAGTCGTCAGCGTTCGCTGCTGCACTGGCAAGCACTAGAGATTGCACAATAAATAACCGAACACAACACCTTAAGCGATCCATAGCCGCAGCCTTCTTATATATGCAGGGCGCTATCCTTCTTCAATGGATTTAGTGTGTGGCTATTGTCGCGTGTAAGCAAGCGCAAAAGCGAAAAAGCAGAAGTGCGTCGCATCTCTGCGTGCAGAAGCGGGCAGTAACTAGTGTAGCGCTATATTTATTACACTACACTAACTAACGGCGTGCTCGCGCACTTTTTCCAGCCGATAGCCGTACTGATAGATAGTTTTGATTCGGTAACCCATGTCGGGATTGATTTCCAACTTGCGCCGAATGCGGCTCATATGCACATCCACCGTGCGGGTATTGACAGTTTCGCTGATGCCCCAGATGGTTTTGAGCAGTTGTTCGCGCGATACCAGTTCGCCCACATGCTCGAGCATATATTTTGTCAGCTGGAAATCTTTCGCAGTGAGCTTGACGACTTCGCCCTTGAGAGTCACTTGTTCGTCTTGTTTGTGCAACTCGATGGGCCCCAACTTGAGGGTATTTTCTTCCTGCATAATGTTCTTTCGTCTACCTAAAGAAACCAGGCGGGCCAGCAATTCCTGTTTCCGCAGCGGCTTAACCAGGTAGTCGTCGGCGCCGGCACGTAACACCTTGGCGACGTCGTTTTCGGCGTCGTGTTGGGTGGTAAATAAAATCAAACCGTCCCAGTCCAGCGGGCCGCGCAGATGCTCTAACACATCGACACCGGACAAGTCCGGCACCTCCCAGTCAAGTATTGCCAGGTCGTAAGATTGCTTTTTCATCAACTGCAAAAAGTCGCGTGATGTTGCGCCGTGATCAATATCATAACCGGCCTCTTGCAACCAACTTTTAAGCAACTCAGCTTGGGGTAAATCGTCTTCCAGCAGGCAAATATGCACGTCTCACTCCATATTCATTTTAGAATTAGTTGAGTTATCTCTCCCTTGCGCCTTATATAAAACGTTGCCCCGGCAATTGCAACAGCGGTAACCCTGTTGCATGACGTGGTTAACAGGCCCAAGTGTAAAAAATGTTCGCACAGCTTCAATAAATCGTTGCCAGACAATTGAATTCCAGCAGCATTGATTTTACTAGACGCAGCGACATAAGCCCGTCAACAATTGTAAACTTATCTCCCTTCGGCGGGCGCTTAGCATTTTGTGGTGGCATGTGTCGAAAAGTTGACGCGTGTTGCCGACCGAAGAAGAGAGCCAGTAACGGCGTAGTTCAGTCTGATGGTTAGATGGTTAAAAGGTCGTGTTTCGCCTATTGCGCGCACACGACATCAGATTGACAGCGATAAACCCGCGCAGCAAGATCGCGCATTGAGTGAGTGCAAGCCTAAGGCAGACCATGTTTGACGACATCAGACCCTATAATGATGCTGAGGTAAATCCGGTTCTGCAGCGCCTGCTGCACGACAGGGAATTACTGACCGCAATTCGCGAGCTCAAATTTCCACGCTGGCCAGCGTGGCTGGATATTGTTGTGCATCCACTGTTACGAGCGTATCTGGCGGCGCAGACTAAAAACATTGAATCGGTGTACGATTTTCAAATCCTGGTTAAAAAGTATTTGCAGCGCGTGATCGCGGATACTACCAGCGGTTTTACCCACTCCGGTATCGAGAATCTTCCGCGCCAAAAGGCTTGCTTGTTTATGAGCAATCATCGCGATATCGCGATGGATTCCGCCTTTGTCAATTATGCGCTGCACAGCAAAGGTTTAGACACCGTGCGCATAGCCATTGGCGATAATCTGCTGACCAAGCCGTTCGCCTCCGACCTGATGCGTCTCAACAAGAGCTTTATCGTTCAGCGCTCGGCCAAGGGACCACGGCAGGTACTCGCCGCCTACAAAACGCTCTCAGCATATATTCGCCAATCCATCGAACAGGACCAGCAACCGATCTGGATTGCGCAGCGTGAGGGCAGGGCGAAAGATGGCAACGACGCCACTGAGCCTGCCATTATTAAGATGTTAAGCATGAGTCTGGTAAAAGGCGAGCGTAGCCTCACCGAACATATCGCGGCGCTTAACATTGTGCCGGTCGCGATTTCATACGAGTACGACCCTTGTGATTTGATGAAGGCACGTGAGCTGCACGCGGTTGCACACGCCGGCGAATACGCCAAAGCCGAACATGAGGATATTTCCAGCATCGCCGCCGGGATTGCGGGAAACAAGGGGCACGTGCATGTCGCATTCGGCACGCCGCTGCAAGGCGAATTTCAAGACGCCGCTGCAGTCGCTGCTGCGCTCGACCAGCAAATACTGACGAATTACACGTTACACCCTAGCAATTGTATTGCCTGGCAGCAATTGCGTGACAGTGTACCCGACGTGCTTTGCAGCGCTTCTCAGCAGCCGTTTGAGGCGCAGAATTTTGCCGCAGATGCAGAGCAATTTAAGCAGCGTGTTAGCGGGTATCCGCGTGAGACCCAAGAACTGGTGTTGCAGATGTATGCACGGCCGGTGACTAACAAGCTTAACGTGACAAGCCACGTCGGCGTTGCATAAATGCTTTCCGATGAGTTAAAGAAAACGATTCAAGCCGCCTATAGCAACTGGCTTACCAGCCACGGTTTCAGCGCGCGCTATGGGCAACGCCTGATGATTGCTGATATCGCCAATATTCTGGCGCAAGATGTTAGCGACAATCACGATTCGGAAAGGATATGTGTGGTAGAAGCCGGCACCGGCATTGGCAAAACTGTCGCCTACATTCTCGCCGCCATCCCGATCGCGCGTGCACTGAACAAAAAACTAGTAATCGCAACGGCCACGGTAGCCTTGCAGGAACAGTTGGTGCTCAAAGACCTACCGGATCTTATCCAGCACAGCGGGCTGGAATTCAGTTTTTCGCTGGCAAAAGGCCGTGGCCGCTATCTGTGTCTGTCCAAGCTGGATGGCGTACTGAAAGGTGGCCAGCAGCAGACCGAGTTTTTTGCCCCCTATCCTGATGAAGGCCCTGGCCAAAACCACCCGCCCGCATTGCAATTGTATGAAAACATGCTGCAAACATTTCTGCGCGGCGACTGGAACGGCGATCGTGACGACTGGTCCGAACCGGTGGATGACAGAGATTGGCGGGTACTCACTTCGGACCGTTCACAGTGCCACAACCGGCGCTGTAGCTTCGTTGGTGAGTGCTGTTTTTTCCAAGCACGCGATAAAATGGATGACGTCGACTGCGTCGTCACAAACCATGATTTAGTGCTCGCCGATTTAGTGCTGGGGGGTGGTGCTATTTTGCCTGCGCCACAAGATAGCATTTATATCTTCGACGAAGCCCACCATTTGAGCCACAAAGCAGTGCAGCATTTTTCTTCCAGCCTGCGGGTTAATAGTACGCAGAAATGGCTGCAGCAACAGGCCAACGCGTTGGAACACATGCGCGAACAATGGCCCAACGCGAAAAATGCCGCACGCCAGCTTGAGGATGTTGTCGCAATCAGTAATGAACTGCAGCCCTTGCTAAGGGAATTACCCGAGCTGTTAGACAGTTATTTCTCCGCTCAAAACGATCAGCCGCGCGACAGAAGGCCACTGACACACCGCTTCGCTGCGCACAGCTTGCCGCCAGAGCTGAGCATGGTTAGCACCCAGTTGCAGGGGCAGTTCAAAAACCTGGCGACGCAACTTGCGGTGCTAACCGAAGTCGTCGAAAAAGATATGGAAAATGCCACCGACGAAGTGGGCCGGCGCCAGTTGGAAGAGTGGTATCCGGCCTTGGGCGCCGGAGTCAATCGGGCGGACGCGCACGAGCGACTGTTTCATTACTACGCTGCCGCGGAGCAGGAAACAATACCGCGCGCCTGGTGGCTAACGAAGTCGCAGTTTGATGCAACAACTGACTTTGGCTTGCATAGCGCGCCCCTGTTAGCTGCTAGCTACTTGCAGGAAATGCTCTGGTCGCCGTGTTATGCCGCCGTGCTAACCTCCGCGACGCTGACCGCGCTGGGTAAGTTTGATCAACTGGTTATGCGTTCGGGTATAGCCGCCCGCAGCCATTTTCGCGCCATTCCCAGCCCGTTTGATTTTGCCTCTAACGCTATTTTCGAGGTGCCGGAGTTAGCCTGTAATCCGAGTGACCAAGATACGCATAGCACGGCGATCGCCGATTACTTACATAACGAGAAATTTAGTGGTGGCGTGCTAGTGTTGTTTTCGTCGCGTAAACAAATGCGCACCGTCTATGAGTTGCTGCGCGCCGAGCTGTGCGATAGCGTACTGATGCAAGACGATTACAGCAAGCAGGCCCTGCTCAGCGAGCATAGACGCCGCATAGACGCTAACGAGCCCAGCGTGATATTTGGTCTTGCCAGCTTCGCCGAAGGTATAGATCTGCGCGGCGCCTACTGCACGCACGTGGTGATCGCAAAGATTCCCTTCGCCGTGCCGGATGACCCTGTAGAAGAAGCATTGGCTGAGTGGATAGAAGCACAGGGCCGCAATGCCTTTATCGAAATCAGCGTACCCGATGCGGCTCTGAAGCTGGTACAAGCCTGCGGCCGGCTGTTGCGCGCGGAAACCGACCGAGGCACAGTCACTCTGTTAGACAGCCGCATCGTGCAAAAGCGTTATGGTCGTGATCTGCTCGCCTCATTGCCACCATTTAAGCAGCATATTCATCAATCGATAGGCCATAGTTCATAGGTTATAGCGATGAGTTTGGAGGTCAGCACAATCGGCGCCTACCTGATCGACATAGAAGCCGATCTACGCCAGCTCCATTTTTGGCAGAGTGAATCGCCGGATAAAACAGCACTGGCGAGTACCGAGCCGTTTTGCTTTGACACGCTCACATTTCCGCAGTGGCTGCAGTTTGTGTTTATTCCACGCATGTATGCGCTGATTGAAAGTGGTGAAAACCTGCCGGATAGCTGCGGCATTGCGCCGATGGCGGAAGAGTATTTTAGCGGCAGCGATTTGTTCGTGAGACCATTGTTAACGCACCTGGCCAGCCTCGACAGCTATATATCTCACTCATCGTCGCGCGATGTTTGAACCGTTACGGAACCATCGGTCTCTACAAAACAACGAAACAGAATGGGTCGGCAGCACACGTAACAGTCTTCAAAATATTCTGTATCGGTATCTTCCTCCTCAACGAAGGCGGTAAACCCTTCGCCGCAGTAGGGGCAATAAACCTTGGATTCGCCACGTTTACGTTGCATAACGTCTATCCGTTGATGGCTGCGTTGCCGGCACCCAGCAAAGCGCAATGCTCGCGAGTGATGACATAAGTCGGAATCGCTTGCAAATAGCCACGCATTGCGGCTCTGTTTTCGAAGCGTTGTCTGAAATCGCTTGCGGCAAAATAATTCAGAAATTTTTTCACCATACCCCCGCCAATATAAACACCGCCGCGCGCGCCGCAGGAAAGAGCCAGATCGGCACAAGCGCCGCCCAACCAACCGCAAAAAATATTTAATGCCTGCTCGCATAATGCGTCGCTGCCAGCACAGGCGCGTTGTTGTATTTCAGCCGGGGATAGTTCTGGCGCTTGCGCGCTTTGCAAGGCGCTTAATGCGCTGTGTAGGGCTTTTAAGCCGCTGCCGGAGAGAAAAAATTCGCGTTTAATATGGCTGCCGTCCGCAGCGAAATGCTTGACGATAGCGTGCTCGATGTCGGTCTCAGCCGCGATGGCCGCATGGCCAGCTTCGGTGGCAATGACGTTATATTGTAAGCCATGGGCTACCAACATAGCAGCGCCGAGACCTGTGCCGGGCCCCACCGCTGCAATCGGCAGGCCGTGCTCGGCAGTGCCCACACCTACTTGCGTGCAGTCGCCAGCGTTGAGGTAGGGTATCGCCATCGCGACGGCGGCAAAGTCATTAATCACTGCGAGCTTGTTGACCCCCAATGCACGTTGCAACGCGGTTTGTGAAAACTCCCACGGCAGATTCGTTAGTTTGACGCGGTCTTCGTTAACCGGGCCGGCTACTGCGATGCACGCTTCGTTGATGCCCGCCGCTGAATTGTCTGTGGTGTAGCTGATCAGCGCGGTTTCCAGACTATCAAAGTCGGCGCTGCGTACTTTACTGATGTTCGCGGGCGATTTTCCCTGATCGCCTACCAGGCCGAGACGTATATGCGTGCCGCCAACATCCGCTACCAGCCTCATTCTTGCTGCCCTTCAGTCGACCAATTGAACACAGTGGCGCCCTGCTCAGCAGCGTTCACACTGTTACGCATAAAGCCAAACAAATCACGACCCAGATCGGGTAGTTCGTTGTTTTGGGTGGCACAGTCGCGAGCATCGAAGTCTGCCTGCTCGACTTGTAACGCCAGTATACCGCCGTTGGAGTCCAGCGTTATCATATCGCCGTCGCGTATCTTCGCGATTGGACCACCAGCCTTTGCTTCGGGAGTCAAGTGAATGGCCGCGGGCACCTTGCCGGAAGCGCCGGACATGCGGCCATCGGTCAGTAAGGCAACGGCGAATCCTTTATCTTGCAGCACGCCGAGGTAAGGTGTGAGTTTGTGCAGTTCCGGCATGCCATTGGCAGCCGGGCCCTGGAAGCGAACGACCACGACGCAATCGCGATTTAATTCACCTTTTTCAAATAGAGTTTTCACTTGTTCCTGCGTGTCACAAACTACGGCGGGTGCCTGCACGCTCAGATGTTCGCTGGCCAACGCCGAGGTTTTTATGATGGCGCGCCCAAGATTACCCTGCAACAAAGCCAACCCGCCGTGCTTGGAAAATGCTTGCTCACAGCCACGCAGAATATCGGTGTTGTTGCTCTCCAGCGACACTTCCTGCCAGGCCAGGTCGTTACCTAACAGAGTAGGGCCACGAGTGTAATGGTGAGCCAAGCCCTCGCCCATCAATGTCATTACATCGTCGTGTAGCAATCCAGCCTGAACCAATTCGTTGATAACAATCGGCACGCCGCCGGCCGCATGAAAATGGTTTACGTCGGCGCTGCCGTTGGGGTAAATGCGGGTCAATAGCGGAATGATGTTCGACAGCTCGGCGTAATCCTGCCAGTCGATAATGAAGCCGGCCGCTTGTGCGATGGCTATCCAGTGAATAGCGTGATTAGTTGAGCCTCCGGTGGCTAACAGACCAACTATGGCGTTGACCAGGCATTTTTCGGTGACGATCTCGTACAGCGGAATATAGTTTTTGCCTAGCGCGGTGATCTCTGTGACGCGCAGTGCGGCGGCGCGGGTCAGCTCATCGCGCAATGGATCGTCAGGATTCACAAATGCCGTGCCCGGCATGTGCAGGCCCATAAATTCCAGTAGCATTTGGTTGCTGTTGGCGGTGCCGTAAAAAGTACAAGTGCCGGGACTGTGGTAAGACTTCGATTCAGCGTTGAGCAATTCATCGCGGCCTACTTCGCCGGCTGCGAATTGCTGCCGCACCGCAGCTTTTTCTTTATTGGGTAATCCTGAACGCATCGGCCCCGCGGGTACGAATACGAAGGGGAGGTGGCCGAAGGAGAGTGCGCCGATGAGCAGGCCGGGCACGATTTTGTCGCATACGCCCAGGCACATGCCGGCGTCGAACATATTGTGCGACAGTGAAACGGCCGTAGCTGCAGCAATAATGTCGCGGCTGAACAAACTCAGCTCCATGCCTGGTTGGCCCTGGGTGATGCCATCGCACATGGCGGGCACGCCGCCGGCAAACTGGGCGGTGCAGCCACGCTCGTGCGTCGCTTGTTTGATAATGGCCGGAAAGCGCTCCAGCGGCTGGTGCGCTGACAGCATATCGTTGTATGAGGAGACGATGCCGATGTTCGCCGATTCCATCAGTTTTAAACTGGATTTATCGCATGGCGAACAACTGGCGAAACCATGAGCCAGGTTGCTGCACGACAATTGCTCGCGGCTTGGACCCTGTTGCTGCATGCGCAGACAGCGCGCCAGATAGGCGGCGCGAGAGTCTTTGCTGCGTTGACGGATGCGGTTGGTGACGGCCAATAGTTCTGGATGCATTAGTTTAACCGGGTGACCAGTAGAAGGTGACGGGTACGCGCTGTTGCTGAAACAAAAAGCGCACCGGCATGTGCAGGACATCGTTGCCGGACAGTGCGGCGCTCATGACCTCAAGCTTTTGCGGGCCGGCTATATAGACAATAATCTCTCGGCTATTCAACAACGCACTGCTGGTCAGGCTGATGCGCGCCTGCTCCGCGCTGGCCGGGTGCATGGGTTGGCACATATTTTCCGATTGCAAAGCGGCGTTGAGCTCCGGCGCGTCGGGGAACAATGAGGCGGTATGACCGTCATCGCCCATTCCCAGCAATACGATATCGAACGGTTGCGGTATGTCGGCCAAGCGCGTTTCAATATCTTGTAAGCCAGCTGCCGGCGTACTATGGTCTGTCTTTAAGCCGATGAACTGCGCGCCTGCTGCTTTGTTTTGTAACAGCGTGCTGCGCACCAGCTTTTCATTGCTCGCGCTGTCGCTGGGGTCTACCCAGCGCTCGTCGGCGAGGGTTATCGCAATCTTTTGCCAGGGGATGTCTTTGTGCGACAGCTTTTTAAACAACGGTGCAGGTGTGCGGCCTCCTGAGACGATAAGACTGGGCCGTATGCGGTGCGCGCAGGCTTCACCTAAAGTGGCGGCGATTTGATCGGCGAGTTCGTCTTCCAGCTCAGCGCTGCACTCAAATGGTTTGTAATGTATATGTGTAGGCCAGGCGATGCTATTCATACCAGGCGACGCCTTCGCGCTCCGTCAATGCATCGGCTGATGCCGGTCCCATCGTGCCGGCCGCATACGGCTCGGGTTCAGGGTCCAGCGTCAGCGCCTGCCAGCTGGCCAGAATGCCATCGGTCCACTGCCAAGCCGCTTCCACTTCGTCGCGACGCATAAACAGCGTTTGGTCGCCGTGCAACACGTCAAGAAGCAGGCGTTCGTAGGCCAGATAGGCGCGCGGCGATTTTTCGTCGTCATCCAGCGTAAGGTTTAGCGGTAGCGATTGCAGCTCCATGCCTTTGGTCAAGCCGGGCTTTTTATTGAGCGCGAACAAGGTGATGTTTTCCTCCGGCTGTAAGTGGATCACCAGTCGATTGTAGAGTTGGTCGGCGCGATGCAGCGGAAAGATCGAAAGCGGTTGGGGGCGAAACTCGATCACAATTTCGGAGTAGCGGCGCGCCAGACATTTTCCGGTGCGCAGAAAAAAAGGCACCTTGGCCCAGCGCCAGGTGTTGATTAGGGTTTTTACGGCGACAAACGTCTCGGTATTGGGATACGCTTTGTACTCTTCTTGTTCGAGAAAACCCTTAACGGTCTCGTTGTTAATTGTGCCTGCCGTGTATTGGCCACGCACGGTGCGTGAATGCACGTTATTACGGCCGACCGGCGACAGCGAGCGCAATATTTTAACTTTCTCATCGCGGATTGCGTCTGGATCAAGGCTGTTCGGCGGCTCCATTGCCACTAGGCATAACAGTTGCAATAAGTGGTTTTGCACCATGTCGCGCAGTGCACCGACTTCTCCATAGTAGCCGGAGCGGCCTTCGACGCCGATGTCCTCGGCCACCGTGATTTGCACACTTTCAACGTGCTGGCTGTTCCACACCGAGGAGAACAATGCGTTGCCAAAGCGCAATGCAATCAGGTTTTGCACTGTGTCTTTGCCGAGGTAATGGTCTATACGGAAAGTAGCCGACTCAGAGAATACCTTAGCGACTTCGGCGTTTAGCTTTTTACAGGTTGATAAGTTGTGGCCAATTGGTTTTTCCAGTACCACTCTGGCGGCGTCGGAAGTCAGACCGGCTGCTTGCAAATTGTGACAAATGACGCCGTACAATGACGGAAGAGTAGCAAGGTAAAAAGCGCAATCGTTGTTCGACTGTGCACGAATTGTTTGCTGCAGGTGTTGATAGTCGGCTAGCGCGTCGGCTTCCACCTTGACATAGTGCAGGCGCGAGGCCAGGGTGCGCCAATGTTCGTCGTGCCAAAATTCCGGTCCAACGTGTTTTTTGACATTTTCTTCGACCTGCGCCAGGAATTGCTCGGTACTGAATTCTTGTCTGCCTGTAGCGTAGATGTGGTTAAGCGCGTCGTTCAGATGACCGTCGAGTTGCAGATAATATAACGCGGGCAATAGCTTGCGTTGTGCAAGGTCGCCGGTGCCGCCAAAAATAATGAGTTCAAATTTATCTGGCATTTGTTTCTCGTCTACGAGTAACTACTTATAACGCCCAGTGGGAATGAGCGTAGAATTGTAGCAAATACGAATCCATCATAACGGACTTTGGCGCTGAATCGTGAATAACAATCATTCAGCGGCGAGTGTTTTGCTGGGAGACTATCAATTGGGAGACAATAAATGAATATCATCGAACTCATTAAGCGCTGGGAGGAAACTGGCAGCGACGAGTTGGCTGTCAGAAAACATGCCGTGCAATTACCACTCGATGACGCCGCGCGGGTAGAAGCATTGGCTGCAATGTACCCGGCGCGCAGCCAAACCCAGATCGTTACCGAATTGCTGTCTGCTGCGCTGGACGCGGTGGAAACAGCTTTGCCCTACGAGCAAGGCAGCAAGGTGATCTCACGCGATGAGTTGGGTGACCCTATTTATGAAGATGTTGGCCCGACGCCGCGATTTTTGGAACTCACCAAACACTACGCCGCGTTATTGCGCAGCGAGAACAAAAACAGCAGTTAAGCCGGACAGGCACATTACCACCAGTACTTGCCAAAGTTCTCTGGATTCGCCCAATAGCGCTTGTTGTTCCACTCGCGTTTATGATTGTACTTTTCGATGGCGTAGGTGTAGAGCTGAAGCTCGCGCCCGGCGTTTTCAAATGTAGACGCCAGACTCATGCCTAGGCTGAAAAAATCAACGGCAGTCCAGACCGTTCGACATCCGGCAGGGGCGTAAATAACGCAAAAGTGATTGCTGTGGGCGTTGCGAATACGTCCCAGCAATTCGATGCCCGCGGTTTTTGGCAGATGCTCCAGTTGGTCGGCGACAATGACGAGATCAAAACGCGCTAAGTCCGCCAGTTCCCGGGCGTCGGTGTCAACACTTCGCTTGGTTGTCGCACACTGCGTTTCGCTGGTATATTCCGCTAAACCCGGGATATCGCTGTGAGTACATACCAACAAGGTGGAAGGTTGTTGCTCGATTAACAGTTGGGTGACCGCTTGCAGCGGTGAATCTATGCCAGGCATGGTGCATTTTTTCGGCTAAAAAGCTCATAATACGCGTATCCGTGCTAAGAAAAAGGTAAATAACATGGCTTTCAGTTTTGATATTGATCTGGGCGAGCATGTGGATATGCATGAAAAACTGGCGCATGTGAAGCAGATGGCGCATGACTCACCGTACCATCTTGATTTGGTGGGTGACGACCAATGCGGGAAAATCAAAGGTATTATTGGCGGTGATTACGAAGTTGTTGACGATTGCACGCTGACGATAACGATAAAGAAGAAGCCGTTGATTTTATCAGAGAATAAAATCAAGCAGGCCTTAACTGGATTTTTCAGTTAGTCAGAATAAGCCAAAAAACCAGCGCTTCTTCTTGAGGCTCTGCTCGCATTGCGCCAATTGCACAGAATAGGTTTTCGCCCGCCCCGAGACTTTTACGGCAACGCTTTTGAGCCAGGCTTTGTTGTTATACGTGCGCCGATTAAAGCCGCCGTGCCCTTCATGGTAGGCGAGATACAGATTATAAGCATCGTTGCTGGCGATTGAGCTGTATTTCCCGCTTTGGCTGTTATACCAACCAACGAAATCGATAGCGTCGCTGAATCGGGTTCGATCGGCGCGTCGGCGGCCTGTGTCTTTTTGATAAGACCGCCAGGTGGATTTCAGCGCCTGCGAATAACCCATCGCGTTGGATGGGCGTGGTCCTGGAATAAAACCGAGGTATTTTTTGCGCGGTGGCCTAACGTTGTGCTGGAAACGCGACTCCTGGTGCATGATCGCCATCATGACCGGCACTGGTGAATTCCAGCGCTTTGCAGCGGCAGACGCCGGTTTGTACCAACGTTTCTTTTCCTTGAATATCGCGCAAATATTGTCCGTTTTCGCTGGCGCCGTCGCGCAACCCGTCACCAAAAACGGCAGTGTAAAAAGCAGGCAGAGTGCCGCTCGTCGAGTGCATGAAAAGCGTTGTAGCAAAGCGAGCATTGAACCACGTCTCCTGCTGCCTCAGTAGCGAAGCAAAATAATTACACCAGATAACAACTGGGCCTACAACCAGCAAGAAAAATGTGCTCTAGCTGCTATCGAATCCGCATTCCGCTCGTCTGAATGGCACCTGTGCCCACAATCGAAGACTGATTAGTCGTCTAAAGTTAAACAAAGACCGCGCGTTTTATCGGCGTGCGCTATCAGAAATCCATTGCAATAAGCCCGGCGTGGAATCGGTAGCTGTCAGAAGTATGGTGTTGGTGGCGATTAATGAAGTACATGTTTTATTTGGCTCTACTATTGCTCGCGGGTTGTGCGGTGACCACGACCCAGCAATGCCAGTTGCCGGATGAAAAAGTTCGCTCTTCTGTGGTGCGCATCACGGCGCTGGACGGCAGTACCGCCAGCGGCGTGATTATCGCCAAAAATCGCGTACTCACGGTGGCCCATGCGGTTGAAGATGCCACCAGCGCGATGGTTGAAGTGGATGGGAAGTTTCAGGTCGCAACAGTTTTGGGTACCGATACCGAGAATGATTTGGCGCTGCTATCAGTAGCGACCAGCGAATTGGCTCCCATGCCGGTTAGCAGAACACTATTGCGTGAGTCTGAGGCGGTGTGGGCCATTGGTTACCCGCTGGCGCTGGAACAGAAGATGAGCTTGGGCTTGTATCAAAATATGTTCAACGGCCGTTTGTACACCAGCGCGCATATCAACAGCGGTAGTTCAGGCGGCGGTTTGTTGCGTTGCCAGGCCGGCAACTTCGAATTGGCTGGCGTGGTACACGGCTATGTCGCCCAGCGTGCCGGCACCAATTACGTTAATATCGGTGATTCGACTTCGGTTCCGGCTCGTAAAATTAAGGATTTTGTCAGTCTGGTTGATAAGAAACTGCCGCCTTATCGAGATACGGCTACGTTGGCGTTGCAGGCGGCGGCGAATTAGAGTTAGCTGAGGCGTCTAGACCGGGCTGATCAGAGTGAAAATTCCCGGGACACGCCGTAAATACTTCCCTGTAGGCTCTATCTCTGGCGGTCGCTACCGGCATCCTGCCTCCGTGACACATGCACATCCATGTGCATAGTCCCTGCCAGGGAAGGTCCCGAAAATTCTCCCTCAATCCAGCCCTCTGCAGTTCTAACAAGTCGCAAGTCAATCAATCGAGTCTTGACCCCACTGATTGGCTACTCGGCAGCACTAGCAATAACGTGATAAAACACAGCAGGGTGCCAGTTCAGTGTGTCGCTTGCATCATCGCGCCTGATTCCTTACTATTATAGAAAATGTAAGGAGTTAAGAATGACCGAAGCCACAGTGACTAGCAAGGGGCAAATTACTATACCCGCTGAAATAAGAAAGCAGATGAATCTTGGTCCGCAAGACAAAGTAGTGTTCACGTTATTGCCGAACGGGACTACTATCATGCGGGCAAAAAACCGGTCAGTTACCTCACTGGCGGGAACGCTAAAATCTGCAAGGAAGAGAGTTCCCATCAAGGATTTAGGGATGGGCTGACATGCCTGCGCTGGACACCAATGTATTGGTGAGATACCTAGTTGCCGATGACAACAAGCAATTTCAGACTGCAAAATCATTTATCGAATCGGCCATCGTCAACGATTCTCTTTTCGTGCCATTGTCAGTTTCCATTGAGCTGGAATGGGTGCTGCGTGCTCGCTACGGGTTAGACAAGGCGGAGGTCTTGCATACTTTCAACCAACTGCTGGAATCCCGCGAGATACAGTTTCAGGAAGAGACGCCGCTAGAGGTAGCGCTAAGCCTGTATTCCGACAACAACACTGACTTCGCCGATTGCCTTCATATTGCGAATGCTTACTCAAATGATAAGTTGCCGCTGGTTACATTTGATCGCAAGGTAGCGCGTGTACCTGAAGCGGAGTTGCTGATTTAGATTCGCTTTGCTGCAAGTTTCGACAGTTGGGTCCCAGTTGCTTGTTGAATGTTTGACTATACGCACTATCATGCGCATAATCTGGAATGTTCTATATCGAGGACACCATTCATGGAACCGCTGTTTGATCAAGATGCTCCCAAGAAGCCTACGAATCTAAGTCTAAACACTGACCTGCTTAGAAAATGTCGAGCGATGAACATCAACCTCTCTGCTACACTCGAGCAAGCGCTGAATGAGAAGCTGGCAAAAACCGCCGCTCATAAATGGGCAGAGGACAATAAAAATGCGATAGATGCTTATAATAAATTCGTCGATACTCACGGTTGTTTTGGCGACGAATACAGGACTTTTTAATGGCGCAATTCGATATTTATAGAAATCCTAGTCGAAGCACGCGGGCCACATTTCCTTATATTCTGGATGTCCAGAACCCTGTTATATCAGACTTGTCCACAAGGATAGTGATACCTCTTGGCAAGCTTGACCGATTCAAGAATGAAAAGATGGACAAGCTCACCCCTGTGATTGAATATGGAGGACAAAAGTTACTGTTACTAACGCCACAACTCGCATCGGTTCCTGTGCGGCTATTGAAAAAACCCGCTGGCTCGCTCAATCATTTTAGAGACAGAATCATCGCGGCATTGGATTTTGCTATTACAGGCATTTAACGCTGGACGCATCGGCATTTTTGGAGTGACGAAGGAACGGAAAAAGTATCCGGTTCATTGCCTTGCTATGGGTTACTTGAAGCCTTTTGTGAAAAACATGGGCCTTGTTGCCGCGTGAAAATGCGATTGTTACATCGCGTGACTCAGTTGCTGAACATTTCGATTGCATCCCAAGGCACAGCTACCATCACTCTTTAACCAAATTCCAATCTGGCATCCGATGAGAGTATTTTGGCTCATGACCGCCCCACGGAACTGTAAAGGTTGTCCGTCTCGGCTCACAATTTCTGGAGTCGGTGAATCTACAAATTTCACAAAATAACCTGTGGGAGTGTACAACTCCGCATTTGTGCGAAAGGAGTTGCCACGTTCGTGATAGATTTCGAACAATGTTTTACCACCCATTTTACAGACTGTTGCATCTGGTAGCGAACGCATTTCTATCCCCGCTTTTTTGCCATCCTTGGTTGGGTAGACTCGAGTCCCATTTACTTTCGCTAAATAGGTTCCATCTGGGTGAAAGATCGGTATCTCTGTCGTAAAGCCTAGCTGTTCTTTTTCAACAATCGATATTAGTGGGGTTTCATCGTACTGCAGAATAATTGGTATGTTTATGAAACGATTTGTGGCAAATGTAACTATTGGTGCAGTATTGTAGATTAGTTTTTCCATCATCGTCTCCTGTGATCGAATTCCTTGCTGCAGTATTGAAGCTCAATTTTAAGCCATTCATTTACTATTTCTTCGCTGTAAATCTAGCGTGTAATTACCAGCTCAACGCCCCACCAGTCTGATACTCAATCACCCGAGTCTCAAAGAAGTTCTTCTCCTTGCGCAAATCCATAATTTCCGACATCCATGGGAAGGGGTTTTGCGCGTTGGCGTATTGCTCGGGCAAGCCGATTTGCACCAGTCTTCGATTGGCAATGAACTGCAGATACTCCTCCATCATGCTGGCGTTCATGCCGAGCACGCCGCGCGGCATGGTGTCGCGTCCGTATTCAATTTCGAGCTGGGTGCCTTGCAGAATCATGTCGATACATTCCTGTTTGAATTCGTCAGTCCACAGGTGCGGATTCTCCAGCTTGATCTGGTTGATCACGTCGATACCAAAATTCAAATGCATAGATTCGTCGCGCAGAATGTATTGGAATTGTTCCGAGGTACCGGTCATTTTATTGCGGCGTCCCATCGACAGTATTTGGGTAAAACCGCAATAGAAGAAGATGCCTTCCAACACACAGTAAAAGGCCACCAGGTTGCGCAATAAGGCCTGGTCGTTTTCCGGCGTGCCGGTTTTAAAATCAGGATCGCTCAGGTTCTGCGTATTACTCAGGCCCCACGCGGCTTTCTTGGCAATAGATGGTACTTCGCGGTACATGTTGAAAATTTCGCCCTCTTCCATGCCCAGGGACTGGATGCAGTACTGGTAGGCGTGGGTGTGAATTGCCTCTTCAAACGCTTGGCGCAACATATATTGCCGGCACTCCGGGTTGGTGATATGGCGGTACAGCGCCAGCACCAGATTATTGGCGACCAGCGAATCGGCCGTCGCGAAGAAACCCAGGTTGCGCTTTACAATGGTGCGCTCGTCTTCGGTCAGACCGTTGCTGCTTTTCCACAGCGATACGTCTGCAGTCATGTTAATTTCTTGCGGCATCCAGTGATTAGCGCAGCCGTCCAGATATTTTTGCCAGGCCCAGTCGTACTTAAAGGGCACCAACTGATTGAGGTCGACATGGCAGTTGATCATCGCCTTGTCATCGACTTGAACACGCCCGGCGCCCATTTCCAGCTCTTCCAAACCCGGCGCTACGTTCAGGTCTTCCATGGCTTGCTTGGCGCGAGCAATGTTGTCATTGTCTTCAGCGGGGTCGCTGTCGGGCTCTGCCAGCGGCTCGGCTTGTGCTTCCTTTGCTATTGATTCGGCGAGTGGTTCGACGGCAACTGTGACTTGTGCAGGAACAATTTCATCCGCGCTTTCCAGCACAGTAGGCTTTGCTGCAGGGGGAGGCGGCGGTGCCGCTGGCGCTTGTTCTTCGACGTTATAATCATCCCAACTTAGCATACTCAATTTGCTCCGACAAAGATTGGTAAAAACGTTCGCCGCCAACGATTAAGCGGCAAAAGTCTCACTTGTTTTACATAAAAACAAGCAATTCAGGGGGTTGAACGATTGTTTTCAAACTATATGCCGTTCATCGCAAAAACACAACATATAGTGTTTAAAATCTTCTGTACCACTATATATACACCATACTCACAGTTTTTCCACAGCAAAACACAACACTTCACGCGCGACGAAAGCAGCAAATTCCGGTAGGATTAGAACAACTTTTAATCAGTTTTCAAGTCTATAATCGTATCGCTTACCTACATTGGGCCGGAGTCTTTATGTTGCGTTATATCGTGCTAATCAGTTGTTCTTTGCTGGTCGCTCAGGGCCATGCCACCACCGTTTACAAATCCATCGACGCCAATGGTGTGGTGTCTTACACCGACGCGCCGCCTGCGCAAGGCGGCTATGAAGTCGTGGATGTCTCGGCACCGCCGCCGTCTTCGTCATTAGCCGAGGCGCAGGCCCGGCAGTCGCAGATGCAAACCGTTACCGACAATATTGCGAGCGCTCGTAAGGCCCGTGAGCAGGCGCGTTATCAAGCACGCGCTAAAACTCGCTCCGTGGCGGCAAACTACCTGCCATACCCATCGGTCGATTCCACGCCAGCGGAGCCGATTTACTATGGCTACCCGTACTACCGAGGACGCGGGCATTTTCAGCGGCCTCCCCCCAGTAACAGGCCAGTCGACCAGATCGACCCACCACCAATGCGGCGTCGGCTGCCGACTGTGCCGGTCATTCCGCGTTAACGCCTTACTGACAAGCCTCGCAATCGGGATCGCTAATCGAACACGCCTGTGGCACTGGCGCCGGCTCGCTACTCGTACCACTCGACGAGACAGCATTCAGCGTGCCGGTGTTAACGGTCGATTTCTCGGTGCCGGTAGCGGCCATCGAGCGTAGGTAATAAGTGGTTTTCAAACCACGATACCAGGCCATACGATAGGTCACGTCGAGTTTCTTGCCGTCGGCATTGTTGATGTAAAGGTTTAACGACTGTGCCTGATCGATCCATTTTTGTCGGCGGCTGGCGGCATCCACAATCCAGCGCGGTTCAACTTCAAATGCAGTCGCATAAATGGCTTTTAAGTCGGCCGGTATACGGTCGATTTGCTGCACGCTACCTTCGAAATATTTCAGGTCGTTGACCATGACGCTGTCCCACAGCTTGCGCTCTTTTAAGTCGTGCACGAGATACGGGTTGACCACCGTAAACTCGCCCGACAAATTCGACTTCACAAACAGGTTTTGATATGTGGGTTCAATCGACTGACTGACGCCGGTAATGTTGGCGATGGTCGCCGTCGGTGCAATCGCCATCACATTGGAATTGCGCATGCCCTGGGTCTTGACCGTTTCGCGCAGGCTGGCCCAATCGAGCGTTTGACTCTCGTCGACTTCCATAAACTGCGCGCCGCGATTTTGGCGCAGGATTTTGATGGAATCGATAGGCAATACGCCGCGGCTCCACAGCGAACCTTCGAAGCTGGCGTAACTGCCGCGTTCTGCGGCCAGTTTGGATGATGCCCTGATCGCATGGTAGCTAATCGTTTCCATCGAGCGGTCGGCAAATTCAACGGCAGCATCGGAACCGTAGGACATGTGTTGCTTGTACAGCGAGTCCTGAAAGCCCATCACACCCAGGCCAACCGGGCGGTGACGCAGGTTTGATGTGCGTGCCTGCGGCACCGAGTAGTAGTTGATGTCGATTACGTTATCGAGCATACGCACGGCGGTGGTGATAGTGCGCTCCAGCTTGGCGCTGTCGAGGCCATCTGGGCCCACATGGTTGGCCAAATTGACCGAACCGAGGTTGCATACCGCGATTTCATCAGTATTAGTATTAAGGGTGATTTCAGTACACAGGTTAGAAGAATGCACCACGCCCACATGCTGCTGCGGCGAGCGCAGATTACACGGGTCTTTAAAAGTCACCCACGGGTGGCCGGTTTCGAACAACATACCGAGCATTTTGCGCCATAAATCCACGGCTTGAACGCGTTTGAATAATTTCAATTCGCCGCTTTCGGTTTGTCTTTCATACTCCTCATAGCGCGCTTCAAACGCGGCGCCGTACAAATCGTGCAGGTCGGGTACATCGCTGGGCGAGAACAAGGTCCACTGCTGGTTTTCAAACACGCGTTTCATGAACAGGTCGGGTACCCAGTTGGCCGTGTTCATGTCGTG
>JBPCXM010000362.1:0-13269 GCA_051008535.1 Pseudomonadales bacterium
GCTTCCGTCTTGAACTTTTTGTACAGTTGGTAATATTTTTTGGCTTTGGCTTCGTTCTGTTTGACGATTTGAAAGTCGTTCATATTCAGGAATTCGCGAAATGCTGTCGGTGCGCAGCGGTCAACATCTTCGAGTCGCATTAGCAATAGTTCTGCATGTGGTTCGCGGTAAATCTTGTAACCATCGTCTTTTGAAAATTCGCTCGCGAATACGTCAATCGCAAATGAGGGTTTCATTTCCACATCAAACCAGTTAATAAAATTGCTGTCGGGTGTGTAATGCTGCAAAAACACATCCATTAATTCAGCCGCCGACAACTCACCTGCTTGTTCGCGCGCCACAAAGTTGGGAATAAACAAATCGATAAGCTGAAAAAACGACGAAACATTTTGCGCAACGGGATCGCGCACCATGGTGATCACCTGCCAATGCCCGCGGTGCAAGTAACGAGCGACTTCCTTGGCCAGATAAAGGCCGTTCTCCGCGTGAAGACTGCGCTGTCGATAATCTTCAAACGATACACCAGCTCCACTGAGTCCAGCGTTTATATGCTCTTCAACGAGGGAATGGACGCGGAAAACGGGACGCTGCAGGTCGTGACACGCAAGCGAACGCTCCACAGTCTCAGACCCAACTTTGCCCATCTGATAGATGACCAGCGGGTTCTTCTTGTACAGCGGCGCAAAATGATGTCTTAACGCCTCGTAGAGGCTGTTGAGCAGCCGGGTCTTTTTAATTGATCGGTGTAACAACGCGCTTCTAATGCCATTGTTCGATGCAGTTGAAACGCCCACGAGCGGTAATCTCCAATTCCAAGTCGACAGCACACATTGTAGGCAATTATGCGCCGGCAATGGAGACCTTGCCAGGTCCACTGTTAACCTCGGTTTCCCACTCGAGCTTAGGACGAAACACGCCATCCATCGTGCCAACAAAAGCACCGCGAGCACCGTCACTTGCCAGTGAGTCTATGACTTGAAAGGCGACTTCCTGGTGGGCGTGAAAGTGACGTTCCACTGGCTCCAGCGTCGACATATGAGCGCTGACATAGATCATGCCTTCGCTGAGTAGGTTGCCACCAACCCAGGCAGTGGTGACATAGCGCCCGGCGGGGCGCCGTTGCCTCAACCAAGCCGGGTCGGTTTCGACGGCAATAAACATCTTGACTCCTTCCTCATTCCAGGCAGTGAAATAAGGCATCAGCATGCGGCCGCCTTCGAGCACTTCGTATTCCATCTCCAGTCCTATGGATTGGCGAACGTCGACCGATTTAATCGTCTCGCTGTTAGAATCCTTGACTCGCAGGCCACGCAAGCGCACCGCATCATCGCCCGGCGCAGACTTGTCAGGCCACTCCTTCAAGGCAGATATGCCGTGGCCCTCGTTTAAATAAGCTCCGACAACATCGGCCGCATCGCCGTCCATGATCATTGCGCCTTCCTTGAGTAAAATGGCTCTGGAACACAGCCGTGTAACGGCTGGCATGTTGTGCGACACGAACAACACAGTGCGACCATGTTGGCCAACGTCTTCCATTTTGTCGAGGCACTTACGCTGAAAGGCCGCATCGCCAACCGCGAGTACTTCGTCGATGATGAGAATTTCTGGTTCCAGGTGTGCTGCAACGGCGAACGCCAGCCGCACTCGCATACCGCTGGAATAGCGCTTCACTGGCGTGTCGAGAAACTTCTCAACGCCAGAGAATTCAACGATTTCATCGAATTTGCGCTGCACTTCTGCTCTGCGCATGCCCATGATCGTGCCATTAAGGAAGACGTTTTCGCGCCCGGTAAGTTCGTTGTGAAAACCCGTGCCCACCTCAAGCAGGCTGCTTACGCGGCCACGAATCTCAACCCGGCCCTGTGTTGGAGGGGTGATATTGGACAACACTTTCAGCAGCGTCGACTTACCAGCACCATTGGTGCCAATCACGCCCATAACTTGGCCGCGGGGTACCTCAAAGCTCACCTCGCGCAGCGCCCAAAACACATCTTCCCGGGTATCGTCGCCTTCTGGCCCGCTACTGACATCATCAAAATTGTATAAGGAGCGGTACTTGCGGTAGTTTTTGATCGGGCTCTTGACCGCTTGCATGATAGTGCTGCCCAGATTTTCCGCCGCGTCGTCTAACATACCGAGGCGGTAAATCTTGCTCAAACGCTCTGCCTTTATGGCAATGTCTTTCTCCATTCCTTACCCTCGGGCATGCTCTTGAATTAACGGTTTAGTGGCGTTGATTGGCACGAAAAGATCGATTGTGTGGATTAGAAACGATGATCCACACGTAGGTGCTATTTAATCACTTCAACCGCTAAATGTGATAACCATTTATCACATTTAGCGCCGTTCGGCGGGTTTTCGCTTGCTTTCTGTGCGCACTTAAAACGGGAAAACACGCGGTATGGCGTACAGCACGATAATTGAATAAACGATGCTGACCGGCAGACCAGCCCGCACATAGTCACGCAATTGGTAACCGGCTATATTTTGCACCATCAGGTTGGTATTATACCCATACGGTGTGAGAAAGCTGGCGCTGGCGCCGTAGGCAACCGCCATCACAAACGGCATTGGGCTCACCCCAAAGCTTTGCGCAAGTCCAAATGCGATCGGAAACGACAGTGCGGCCGCTGCATTATTGGTCATTAATTCGGTGAGTAACAAGGTCGCGAAAAATATGCCGATCATCGCAATTGCGGGATTTACTGATTCCAGATTAGCGTGCAGAGCGTCGGCTATCTGCGTCACCAATCCTGTATTGCTCAGAGCTTGTGCCAACACCAGCGCCGAGCAGATGATAATCCAAAAACTATAGGGAAAACGGCGTTTCAACTCACCGCTGCTGACGATACCTGCGGCCAACATACCTGCTAACAGGAACAATAAGCCCTTGAATAAAGGCAATATTTCGTAGGCAGCTAGAATGACAACGACAATAAACGCAAGGCCAACCGCAACATTTTTAACGGGTGTCAGCATTCTTTTAAGCCGCACGCCGCTGAGCACGGCGAAATTCTTGTCGATATTTTTACGCTCGGAAAAATCTGGTCCGACCGCTAGTAACATACTGTCACCCGGACGCAACACAATGCTGCCCAACTTGCCCGACAAGCGCTCACCGCCGCGCCGCATGCCGACCACCGCCGCATCAAACATGGCTCGAAAGCCAACCTGTTTGATCGTCTTGCCGACTATGGTGGCATTCGGCATCACGACGACTTCGGTCAGGTTCTTATCCAACAAACCGCTGCTGCTGGCAAACAATTCCAGGCCCTGAAACTGCTCAAGGCGTTTGATTTCCTTCACATCGCCGGAGAATATCAACACGTCGCCCTCGTCCAGCAATTCTCCAGGAGGCACCGGCGAAATAAGATGCCCTTCGCGAATAATCTCCACCAGAAACAGGGATTCCAGGTTTCGCAGGCCATTCTCCAAAACGGTGCGACCGATCAAGCTGGAATCAGCTTGCAGCTTGGCTTCGACGAAGAACTCTGCCGCCTTGATAGTTTTGGTTTCGTAGGACGGCAACAAGCGACCCGATAACAGCAAGGTGAATATCCCCGCAATCGCCGCCAGACCACCAACTTTGAAAAAGTCGAAAAATGCCAACCCTGGCTCGCCCGCGTCGATTAAAAAACTATTCACGATCAGGTTCGTCGACGTGCCAATCAAGGTCGTTGTGCCGCCAAGAATAGCCGCGTAAGAGAGTGGAATTAACAGCTTTGACGCAGCATGCTGAGCGTCGTTTTTCACACCATTCGCCAGAATCGCCACCACGGCGGTATTGTTGACAAACGCCGACATCACTGCGGTAACCACGCTCAGGCGCAGCACACTGAGGCTATACCGCTTGGAAATAAGGCGCCGGCTCAATACGAGCAACCAGTCCATCTTCTCCAGGCCAATCGATACCAGCAACAACAACAACAGCGTGACCAGTCCCTGGTTGACCGATTTTTCTAACAGCTCTTCAGTAGTCACTAAACCGCAGGCATAGCAGGCTAGCATCGCCCCGCCAAACAACCATGTCGGTCGCCAACGGCCGATTAGCAAACCAGACACCAAGCCGACAAAAATAATAGCAACGAGTACTTGAGACACTATCTAGTCACTACAGAAATATACTCATCATGAAGTACAGAAGTCGTTGCGGCGCGCTTCTGCGCCATAACTCTAGTGTCCCTTACCAATATGTCCAATATTACCGTCGGAACACGCCTCGAATTGAGGCCCTCCGCGCGCTCTAAATATCAACGAACTTATGGTAAGGGACACTAGTCGCTAACACCTATTTATTGTGGAAGAACTCTGCCTCAATGGAGATATCAACGGCGTCGCTAACCATGGGTGCGTACTCGCCCAAGCCCCACTCCGATCTTGTGATCGTAGCGTTGGCGGAAAAACCGAGCGCAGCAATCTTCTTGACCGGGTTGAGGCCGGCTTTATTCAACGTTGCATCCATTGTGACCGGCTTGGTCACGCCCTTGATCGTGAGATCACCGGTAATCGCAAGCGTGCCGTCGCCATTGTCTTTCACACTCGTACTGGCAAATGTGATCGATGGAAACTTGGCGACGTTGAAAAATTTATCACCATCCAAATGGCCATTGAATTTTTCAACACCGCTGTCCAGCGAGCTCGCTTCCATGGTGACGTTAACCTGACTGTTCTCTATTTTATTGGCATCGAAGGTCAAATCAGCCTGAAATCCGGTAACCCGAATTGTTGGCCGCGAAAAGCCCATGTGGTTGTAGCCCAGATTAATATAGCCGTGGGTCGGATCAATTGAATAACTGCCGGACGGCGCAGAAACTTCCGCGTGCGCAAGCCACGCGCTGGAAAGCATCACAATGAATAAGCCGCGTTTCAAAAAGTCTTGCATTATCGTTCTCCTGTTTTTCGATAAGTAAATTAGTGCGCTGCGCTGACTACTCTTTTAGCTGCACCGCTAGCTTGCCATCTTCAACCCGAATGTATTCTATGCCGTCGGCAAACGCCTTCCAGAAACCGCGCTCACCGCCAAACTCTTTGACAACATCGACGTTCTTCAGACCACCCAACCAGGCGTTTGGCACCGGCACACCCCATAAACTGACGCCGCGTAGCATAATTACTGGCCGCGCATCTTCATAGCGCAACTCTAGCCCGGCATTGAGTTTTAGCGTTTTGCCGCCGAGGAAAGGGAAGTCCGGGTCGAGTGGCAAAATCAATCGGGCACTCGCTAAGTCGTCCGACAAATCAACGGCGAGTTTTTCAGCCAGATCGGTATTTTTTGCCAATAAGGCGTTGAGTTCACGCTCGGAAAAGTTGACATTGCGGCTGGCGCCTTCCTCACTGTATTTTTGCGGTTTTAACGCCTCGCCATCACCAGACTCACCGTTGGCGTTTACGGGTGAACTGCGGCGCGTTGTAGGATCCAGCGATTCCAGTTTGGCGCTCAAGGCTTGCGACTCACGCTGACTCAGTTCTACCGGCTTAAACTGCTTTGGAAACAAATATACCGACATCAACCATACCGTCAGTACGGAGGTCGCAATAATCACCGCTACTACCAGCAGAAAAAGTTTCATGCCGCCAAGGGACGCTTTTTTGCCTTCCGTATGCGCCTCGGTGGTGTCGATGTTGGTCGTGTTCATTTCGATCTCCGCTATTATTTTCAAGCTTCTTCGATTATGGGGCGACAAGATACACAGTCGCTCGGCTTTCGTACAGACGAGATGGAGCGCTACAGCACAAACGACTGCTTGTCAGTCAACACGCCGTGAGCCTCATAGTTGTATTCGATCAACTGCTTTCGTCCGGGCTCACACAACAATAGGCTGGTAGTGCGCGTACCGTATTCGGCTCCGCTAATAAAGATCGACGATAAATGCTTTTCATCGGCTTGACTGATGCCGGTTGCCGGCAAGCTATCGTCATCGGCCTGGGTTTTGTCCTGCATCACCGCTGCGAGCTGCTCTATGTTCAGCTCGCCGGGCTGTAGTATGCATTGTTCGAGCAAATTCACACCGCGGGACATTTTCGGCCAATAGTCATCCGGCATACCGTTGCTGATGCTGTGAAAACCCGCTTCCAGCCGCTTAAATCCAGGTGCAAGACTGCTAAACACGAAAAGTTGACGGCCATCGCCAAAGAGCAAATTGAACGGGTTAAATGCCGAGTGTTCATTTGCAACAAAATCGCGATATTGTTCAGCGCTGTCATCATTGCGCAGATAGCGGGCGACTAATTCACCACGGCTGCGGGCGTCTGTTCTGATAGATTCAGGCATTCGTAGATTCGTCAGTGCTGCGATTTGACCGGCTTTGTTGATACCAAGCCAAGTGCCACCAGCCTGCATATCGCGGCCGGCAAAAATATCCGATGCATCATCCCAAAAGTGCGCAGACCTGCTAGGGCGGGCAAAAAATTCATCCCGATTGGCCGCTATGATCAGCGGGTATTGCGGATGTTGCTGTATAGCAATAAAGAGAATGCACATTAGTAATCCTTCAAGGTGACAATATTTTAGTCCGCTGTGCAGCACCGCCGGAATGACTTAAACTCCGGCATCAAAAAGCCTACTCGCAAACGCTTTGGAATCACTTTGTATTACGGCGAAAAGCTGAACAGCATAACCCATCTGGTCGGCGCAGTGCTGGCGTTGATAGGGCTTGGTTCCTTGCTGACCGTCAGTATTCAGCAGCGCGATGCCTGGATGATTTTCAGCTTTTCGGTGTTTGGGTTTACGCTAGTATTGCTGTACACCTTCTCCACGCTGTATCACAGTTTTCACCCGCCAAAATTGAAGCGGATATTTCAACGCCTCGATCATATCTCGATTTACCTACTGATTGCGGGCACTTACACGCCATATATGCTGGTTTCGCTACGCGATGGGCGAGGCCCTTTGATGCTCGCTGCCGTGTGGGCGCTGGCGATATTGGGCTTGTCGCTTGATATGATCCGTGCGCGTCGGATCGAACTACTGCAAATCGCTATTTACCTGGCCATGGGCTGGATTGTAGCGTTGGAATACGGCAACCTGCGCTCAGCTATTTCAACGCCTGGCATTGTCTGGCTTACTGTAGGAGGCATCGCATATACCGTTGGCATTATATTTTACGTGCTCGACGATATGCAGCGACTACGCCACGCGCACGGCATTTGGCATATGTTTGTGCTAGTGGGGTCATGTACCCACTTTGTCTCCATTATTGCCTACGTACGTTGAGTAATGATATTAGGCAACCGTCCAAAGTAGATTTGTCGCGCCACTTCAGCTTGCTGTTCAAGGTTGTATGCGTCAAACGGCTTGCCGGGAACATAGCTAAAACGGTAAGGGTTGTATAAACCGAAGGTCAACAAACGCGCGGCGTGCAATAAAAAGCCTCTTAGCAGCACTTTCTGACCGCTCTGGTGCTGCATGACATGTGCCATCTCGTGAATCAACGTGCCAGCATACGAACTTCCCTCACCAGTCGCGAGATTGCCGCATTCGCCGGGCCAATAGATATGACCATTGGGCGCAATGATCCAAGGCTGAAGATGTAGGGCAAAGTATTTGCCGTTAATCACCCGCACTCGCGAATAATCAATGCAGTCATCGAATACTGTACGCGCGACCGCAATTTCTGCATCACATAATGCCCGGCCATGATTGTTTAGATGCAAACTGCCACCACGCACAAAGAGCAAGGACTCAGCGGGTTATGATAAGCCGGAGTACGACCACCATCTAGACGAGTCAGAAATTGTAATTAGTTCACTGATCCAGCTGCCGTGAAACGCACGTAGCTATGCGTAGATGTTATTGCTCTGCAGTACCGGTAGTTTGGGCTCTCCTCCAAGTAGTACTCTTTTCAGCGTGAACGGGATAGGGCAATAACGTCTCTTCTATACCTCCAAGCAGCGCGCAATGTTGGCTCATCGCCAAGGCGCTGGTTTACAGAATCTGTGGCGTTAGCGCTCTGGAATTTTAAACACCACCGGAACCGTCAAAACGAAGGCGTCACCTGACAAGGTGTCGGGTGCGGCAGGAAACGGGCTGGATTGTTTGATGGCTTTTTCCGACGCTCGATTGAGCGCGTCATATTTGGACGCTTCCGCCATCTCGACCGAAAGTAATTCCCCGGCGCGGCTGACAGTGGCGCTCATGACTACCTTGCCTTCCAGATTACGGCGGCGAGCGCGACCCGGGTACGTCACATTCTCATACACGCGCCTGCGTAGCGTCGATTTGTAAGACTCAAGCAAAGCCAAACGGGCAACACTCGCTGAGTCGCTGCTGTTAGACAGAGCCACTTCAAACGGCTGGGCTTCTTCAGCAGTGCCGGCACTGATCACCGCGTCTAAATCGGAAGCTTCATCGTCTAAACCCGGACCAAAATCGAGGCCGCTAGCGGAATCTATTATAGTCTCGCTTCCAGAGAACGGCGTGGCCGCTGCCAGCGAAATAGGGTCGGAACTGGCCGCTATCACTTGCTGCAGGTCTTCCATTTCTGGGCTTTCTTGCACCTTTGTTTGCTGCGGGGCGATGAGTTTTTTCGCTATCACCTTTTGCGGTTTTAGCGACGTGGCTGCTGATTGACTCGCTGCTACAACGGCAACATCTGTTGCCGCTTGCCCAATCGATTTTTCAGCCGGCTCACGTAAGACGTTCAATTCACTACTCTTTTGACTAAAGAGTTGCTTGCCATCACCGTCGTCAACCTTGCGATTGCTCTCTCGATCGCTCTTGCGGCGGCTGCTGACGGTTGCGGGTTTTAGCACTGGCTTAATTTCCGCTGCACCAATCGCGGCCACTTTCTCCTTACCAGCAGCGACCTTACCAGCAGCGACCTTACCAGCAGCCACCGATGTGTCGACAATCGCCATAGGTTTTACTTTGACGGTTTGCGTTTTCGGCGATGTTGTTTCTTTCAGCTTGGCTGATTTTATGGGTTTGATCGTGGCTACTTTCGTTTTCACCGTCGGTGTTGGCACGGCTAGCGGCAAACTATCGGCAAGCGAGGCGGTCGCTGCTACTGCATCGGTGGAAGCATTAACTATTGCGGGTACTGCGCTGTTCGCCTTGCTCGGCGCTTTCACCACGTCGGTGACAGCAAGCTTCCGGGAGCTATCAGCCACTTTCGGCTTCTCGGTAGCCGCTTTCGCGGTCACGGTTTTAATTACTTCAACCTCTGGTCGTTGTTTAAGCTGGACTGCGAAGGGCTGCAATTCAGCGTCTTGACTCGCCACTTCAAGCGGCTCTACCGCTGCGGGCTTGGGTGTCGAAATCGCTAGCTTATCAGTGCCCTGGAGAATAGCTCCTTCTGCTATGACGCTTTCTCTTGCAGCAACTTCAAACGGCTCCAACTGAACGCTGCTGGCGGTAGGTACGCTGGTGACTGGTTTCTCAAACTGTATATCCGCCAATTCCGGCAGTGCGGCTGCGGCCACTGGCTGCCGGCGGGTACTGGCTCTCACTTCAAGAAAGTCATTTTGTGCTAGCACCGGTCTGTTTTGCTGACTACCGACGAGCTGTTTAACTCCCCAACCAGCGAACAATGACAAACCAATAACCAGGAAACCGGTGCCCAAAATCGCCGGATGATAGTAATTGTTTCGCGCAAACTGCCAACGGCTTGCATCCGGTGGCGTTATTACCGGCTGCGGAGGAATTTCCAATCGCGTTGTGATGTCCACCGGCTGGGTCGGCTGAGGTGCCGACTTCGAAAAATACATGTCGACGATGGTGTCGGGGTTTAGTTGCACCAGACGGGCGTAGGCGCGTAAATAGCGTTCAAACGGCTTTCTTTGGACGAGGTACTCGGAGCGATTCTGCTCGATGGCGCGCACGTGGCTCACCATAAGCTTCAGTTCGTCAGCAACCTCTTTCTCAGACAGCCCCATATACTCGCGTGCACAGCGCAAGCGGTAACCGGCATTGTCGAGATTATCGAGGGCCTTTTTTATATTTCCCTGTTGCATGTGGCAGGCGAGTATCCTTAAAGTGCGCACTAGTCGACATTTTGGCCGGTCAATTTACGCTAAAAAACTGCTCACATCTACATCAGACGGTAATTTTGCCATTTTTTTGACGCAACCATCTTAACGCGGGCAAGCCGCACCAGCGACTACCTCACTAGGTGGGTGCGCCACGGTAAAAGTGCCATAAAAACAGGCTGCCTGCGCTACGGAACGGTGCCCAATGCGCAACCACGGCGCACGCGACTTTGGGTGTAGGGCGCGAAGCTAGGTGTTTTAGCTTTTGCAGGGCCAGCTGCAGCGCCAAATCATCGGCGGGGAAAATATCGCGGCGCTGCAGAGAAAACATCAAGTAGATTTCGGCACTCCACACCCCAAACCCCCGTAGCCCAATAATCTCTTTGATGGCGTCGGCGTCGGCCAGCTCGGCCAACCGTTGCGGCTGAAAACGACCATCAACGATGGCTTCAGCCAACCCATAAACGTACTCAACCTTGCGACCCGACAAACCCGCTGCACGCAAGGAACCTTCAGGCAGCTGCAACAGCGCTTCAGCGCTCTGACGCGGTAGCAAATCGTGCACTCGGCTCATGATTGCGCGCGCTGCTTCGGTGGATATTTGCTGGCTCACAATCGTAGACAGAAAAGTTTCAAAACCGCATGGCCTAATGCGCGGCTCGGGATATCCAAACTCTTCAATAGCCAATGCCAGGTCTTTATCAACCCTAGCGATCGCATTAAGGTCTTTCTTTATGGTTGCTTTTTTCATGCACTCTAACGCCATTTTAACTGCTACTATCGTCGAGCTGAAAATTCCACGAGGCTGTTATTGCTAGCCTCTCGCGGCAAAGCGCGAACAAACATATGATTCCATTACACGACGACAATCCGACTGAAATAAAACCCGTGCTCACGGTGACAATTATCGCGCTCTGCGTTGCGATTTTTCTATGGCAATTTAGCCGTGGAGCACAAGGACAGCAAATCGTTATTTATGCCTTGGGCGTTATTCCCTCCGTATTGTTAGGTGATGCGCAACTACCGGTAGATTTGGATTGGGTAGCACCGAGCGCCACCGTTTTTACGTCCATGTTTTTGCACGGTGGCTGGATGCATCTGATCGGCAACATGCTGTTCCTGTGGATCTTCGGCAACAATATTGAAGACGCCATGGGCCACGTCAAATTCCTGTTGTTCTACCTATTGTGCGGCGTTGCCGCCGTGTTCGCGCAGGCGCTGCCGGATACCAGTTCAAACATTCCAATGGTAGGCGCCAGTGGCGCGATCTCCGGCGTACTCGGTGCCTATCTATTGCTGTACCCGCGCGCCAATGTGCTGGTCTTATTGCCGCTAGGCTTTATCATCACCACCGTGCGCATGAAGGCGTTGTGGGTGTTGGGCATTTGGTTCGCCATTCAGTTTTTCAGCTCGTTCACCGCCCAGCAAGGTGGTGGCGGTGTCGCCTTTGGCGCCCACATCGGCGGCTTTGTCGCCGGTATGGCGCTGGTACCGTTTTTTAAAAACCCGGAACATGCGCTGCATAACCCGTTAGATGCATTCAAATGACACATCCGTGGCGCTAGTGTAGTTGATTCGAAACACTACACTGGAGCTCACTATGTAATCAATTTTTCGGCGATGAGCCTCACTTTGCCTATGGGTGGGACAGCACGACGCCCTGAGCCTGCGCGGAACCATGACCGGCATTATTGCTCTCATAGAGACTGACGTTTTTCTGATGTCACACTTAAGCTAGGGTGAAAAATGCCAAAACTTGCCGCCGCACTTTACTGCTTATTAGTCGCTGGACCACTTGCTGCCGAGGCTCTGGGAAAAAACAACAAAGCACCCGAATGGACACTGGCCGACAGCAAAGGTGAGCAAATCGTGTTCGAAAGCGCCGTGCGCGACAAACCTGCGGTGTTGTTATTTTGGGCAACCTGGTGCCCTTATTGCCGCGCGCTAATGCCACACCTCGAAGCGTTAAAGCAATCGCTGCCGGATGATTCAGTCAATTTTTATGCCTTGAATATTTGGGAAGACGCCGACCCGGCGGCTTACCTGCGGGACAATGACCTCAGCTTTATCCTCCTACCCAAGGCAGAGTCGGTGGCCAAACGCTACCATGTAAAAGGCACGCCAGGTTTATTTTTGATAGGCGTCGACGGCTTAGTCAAGTACCAACGCCGCTCTGGAGACAAACCGGAAGCGGTAGTGGAAGCAATTCGGCAAAGTCTCGAAGCGAACACCATCAAGTAAGCAAAAAACCTAATGATTCATCTCGACCGTCACTCTTTTAGGCAGTATCAGAAAGTTACCCACCAAAATCATCGCCACACCGACTGCAGCACCGAAACTTCTTTTATCTGAAAGGTAATCGCAAAAAATGTAGTGCCCCAAATTAGCACTGTGTCAAATATAGAAATGCGCTCATGGTTTCCGTTTCTTGTCGTTAGAGATTGTCGCGGGGATAGCCAACGCGATTCCCCGCGACTCTTAAGCGCTCAACTTTAATGGGGAACGACAGACTTAATGTGACGCGCCTTCCCAACTATCAGGCAAGACATAACTTTAGGCTCAGATGTTATTATGCGGTCTGCAATGCTAACGAATATAATGTACCACGTTAGCGCCGCGGTTTATCCGGTTTTTATCAACAGTCACGCATCAACCTATGAATTCTCTCGACAAAATATACGCGGCTGATTTCAATGAGATTCTCGGAAACAACTCTCCGCTTGCCAGAATCGAAAAAATCGAGCGTATGTATTCGGATGCACTCATCATGACCACCAGCGGCGGCAAACATTCTTCGGTACTGCCACACTTGGTGCGCCGAGCTACGTCGAAAGACATTCCTATCGTGTTTGTCGACACCCAGCATTACACAAAACCAACCTACGACATGATCGACTACTTTAAAGCCGAAGGTTATGACGTCAGAACGTATCGTTCCAGTTATTCACAGGAGGAGATGGAAGCGCAGTATCCTGGCTGGTGGAACGATACCGCGCCAGAGTTCTCGCAAGCAATTTTCGATGATGTGGTGCGAAAAATAAAGCATGAGCCACTGGAGAAGGCGTTTACCGAGCTAAATCCGCAAGCCTGGCTAAGCGGCCTTACAGAATTTAAAACGCAAGAGCGCAAGGGGAAGTCGATTGTCGAATACAACCACAGGGAAATTATAAAATTCCACCCGATAATCCACTGGGAGAAAAACGAGATTGAAGAATACATACGCTGGCATTCCTTGCCGAGCAATGAACATCATTTTGATGTCACCAAGGGCATGAGCCAAAAAAATGAGTGCGGCATTCACAC
>JBPCXM010000363.1:0-2716 GCA_051008535.1 Pseudomonadales bacterium
CGCTTGCCGAAGTAAAACGAGTGTCCAAAGCGCAGGAGAAACTGCTTAAAGCAGCGTTTAAAGATCAAGAAAAACTGCTAAAGAAACTGTTTGCGGATGAGAAAAAATTGCTGAACTCGCTGGTTTCCACGGCACGCAAAAAGCGTTAACGGTACGGCAATAAAAAATCACATCACGCTACCAGTCCGCTACGGCGGATTGGTAGCGGTGTACCTGTCGAAAAGTACGGCCGCCAGATTTAGTTTAAGAGGTTTCAAGCAACCGGTAGATTTGCATAAATCGCTAGAAAGAGTAGCGCAGGTCTAGACCATAGGTTCGTGGGTCGTCTATGGCGGTATGTGCCGCACCCAGTGTATCTGCTACGAAGCCTCCAGGGTTCTCTGCGTTCTCTTCATCAAGTAGGTTTTTACCCCACAGCGCCACTTCAATCGTATCGGCATTGTTCTGCCACGAAACCCGGGCGCTTAGTAGTTTTTCGTCCTGGAAATACCAGGGACCCGTTTGAAAAATCGCAGTGTCCTCATTGGGGCCAGGATCTTCCCTGTACACATAGTCCACATGAATCAATACGAAGCCAAAGGGCAGTTCGGGTGTCCAGTCGAAGCGCAAGGTGTATTCGGTGTCGGCATCGGTAGACACATTTTCTCCACCCGCGGGTTCACCAGCGGCGTTGAAATAATTATCCAGAATTTCGTCTTTTTCCCTGTAGGTGGTCATAGCGGTCAAACGCAATGTGTCCAGCACATTCCATTGTACAATGAGTTCAATGCCATCGGCTTCTTCTTCACCACTAATGACTCTCGGAGCAGAGGTAGGGTCGTCCGGGCTGTCCTTCGCATCGACGGCTTGCTGTCGGCCCTCGATATCATGATGGAATAGCGCGAGTTCCATGCGCAGACTGTTGTTAAAAAAATCACCCTTAAGGCCTAGTTCAATATTCTCTATCTCTTCCGGATCAAACGGTCCGGTGACTAACGGTTGGAATGATTGACCATCGAACCCACCTGATTTGTAGCCGGTCGCGTACGACAGGTAAGCGATCGCCTGTTCGGAAAAGGCCCAGTCGACAACCAATCGCCCGGTCGTCTTGCTCCAACTTTCGGAATCGGAGAACTTATTGAAAAAATTTTCTGTGGCTATGCCGCCCTGTGCAGGATCGTATGCCAATATAGCGGGGGCCACCGGCCAGTCGATATCCTTAGCAAAGGTTTGCCAGGAATAATCTTTTTCATCGTTGCTATATCGAAGTCCAGCAGCGATGCGGAGGGAGTCGGTCAACTGATAGCTAAGATCGGCAAATATACCCCAGTTGGTGAAGGTGCCATTATTGTCTATGGTTTCTGTAATAAACTCACCAGAAAAAGACGGCGGTAATACGGCTACTCCAAAGGCATCGGATAGGGCAAGATAGGTAGCTTCATCGTCCCCAAAAACCTCCCAGATAAGATCATCTTGGCCGAGGCCCACTTCTGGTTGAACCGTAAGAAATTGCGTGTATGAATCTGCCAGCAGATCTATATCCGTCCGCTGAAATACATCTTCTTCACTGTAATTGGCACCTACTATTAGGTTGATACCGCCTTCGACGAAGTTAAAACGCACTTCGCTATACAGAATATTCGATTCCTCGATGTTGTTGGTGTCGAAGTAACGCCTGGGATCCTCTGTGCCGTCTTCATCCTCGAGGTTGGTGGTCTCCCAATCACGATAGCTCAATACACCAAATAGGGAGAGTTGGTCGCTAAAATCGTGGTTGAGTTTTAGCGCGATGCCGTACATTTCCCTCGTTTCTTCCTGACCTACGACGTCGAGGGCGGTCTTGCCGGAAAAGGGGTCGGTGCTGCCCTGAAAGGCATACTTGCCCACGCCGATGGTTTGACGCGGCTCCTCATCCCGGTCTTCCAGATCGATGCTAAGTTGTAGATCGGTCGCGTCGGAAAGAGCCCAGAGGGCAGACATTCTGGCGGCTAGAAATCCCTCATCGCGCGTGTCATCGCCAATACCGACATTCTCGATCGTGCCGTCGCGCTGGTGGGACAATATATTGCCGCGCACCGCAAACGATTCCGAAAGGGGGGCATTGATCATTCCTTCAAGCCGCACGAGGTTGTAGTTTCCCACTCTGGCTCTGATAAAACCTTCAAACTCATCGTGGGGACTATTCGGAACGATGTTGATCACACCCACGGTGGCATTGCGACCGAACAACGTGCCCTGAGGGCCTTTGAGTACCTCGGTTCTGGCGATATCGCTAAAAGGGATAGAAGTTGCCGCCCGAGGCACGTAGCTGTCGTCATAAAAAGTGGCAACGGAAGGGTCCTGCCCCGAACTGATATTTGGGCTGGTCACACCCCTGACCGTAATGCCAACCTGTGTTGTGCCGCCTACGGTATCACCGATTTCGACACCAGGCATAAAATCGTCTATATCCTGGATGGTGACGGCACCGGTGTTGATCATGTCCTGGGCGGTAAATGCGTTGACCGAGACCGGCACCGATAGATAATTTTCTTCCCGCTTCTGGGCGGTAACCACAACTTCTTCCAGCGGAAGGCTATAACCCTTTTGCGCCTCCTCCTGCGCATACCCACTGCCGCTCAGCACACCAATAGTCGCAGCTAACAGGGTGGGCGCTACTTGTGGCTGTGAAAGCTTGAGGATTCTGGCGGAGAACGTGTTTGGTTTAACCATGCTTTTTTATCTCTTACTCTTGTAG
>JBPCXM010000364.1:0-3608 GCA_051008535.1 Pseudomonadales bacterium
CCGATCGGTATTAGGATTGAGCGAACACAAGCCATTCGACAATGCCTCGGGCAACATCGGCACCACGCGACCAGGAAAATAGACAGAGTTGCCGCGCTTGGCCGCTTCCTGATCCAATGCGCTACCGACTAACACATAATGTGATACATCGGCGATTGCTACCCACAAGCGCCAACCACCCGACCGCTTGCGCTCGGCATAGACCGCGTCATCGAAATCTCGCGCGTCTTCACCGTCGATGGTGACAAACGGCAAGTGGCGTAAATCGACCCGGTGCTTTTTATGTTCTTCGGCTACCAATTCGGAATACTTGTCTGCCTCTTCCAGCACGGTGCGAGGCCAGGCAACGGGTATCTCATGTGTACGCAATGCGACATCAATTTCCATACCTGGCGCCATATGGTCGCCAAGTATCTCCGCCACCCTCCCCACCGCCGGGCTGGATATACTGGGTTGCGCCAAAATTTCCACCGACACGATTTGCCCGGCTCTGGCCTTGCCGCGTTCTTTCTTTGGAATTGATATTTGCTGGCTTATACGCGCGTTGTCAGGCGTGACATACCATACGCCTTGTTCGCCATTCAGGCGGCCGACGATCTGTGCGTGCTTACGCTCTAACACCTCAACGATGGTGGCCTCACCCTGGCCCCGCCGGGTGGCGCCAGATTCGCGTGCCAACACAACGTCGCCGTCAAACACCTGGCGCATTTGCTTGGGGTTGAGAAACAAGTCGTCGCCGCCCTGCTCTAATTGCAAAAATCCAAAGCCGTCTTTGTGGCCGATCACACGACCGCGCAGCAAGTCCATCTTGTCGATTAAACAATAGGCACCTCGCCGGTTGCGCATGAGCTGACCATCGCGAATCATTGCCCCCAGGCGGCGCGCCAGAGGAATTTCCTGCTCTGGCAATAGATCCAGCGTGCGAATCAACGCAGTCTCTGTCAACGGCTTGTTCGCTTTCTTTAGTACGGCGAGAATAAATTCGCGACTGGCAATAGGATCCGTATACTTGCTAGCTTCGCGCTCGGCGTGCGGATCTCTTGAAGACTTTTTTCTGGGAGACATGACAATGTTTCGCTCGCTGGTAATCGTGCATCATACCGTATTGCGTGGCTAGTACTCCTTGTTTGTTTGCCACATAATCGCCCACAGTCTCGACTTCAATAATTTAGCAAATGGAGAACTCATGCTTAAAGGCGCTCTCATAACCATAAGCCTGGTAGTACTATGCACAGCATGCCAACAAAAACAGCCCGCCGGCAAGGCGGCGCAAGTCGCGGAAGTTAACAAAGCGACCGAGTGGAACGCCTTCGTCGATACATTTATTGAGGGTTTCTTCAAGGCACACCCTACGTTTGCGGTGGTCAATGGACGACACGAATATGACGGTCAATTGCCCGATTGGAGCCATACTGGTATCGCCGCCGAAATTGCACGCTTGCACGAACAGCGCGACAGTGCGCTGGCATTTACGGACGCCACGCTAGCTGCACAACAACGCTATCAGCGCGACTACCTAATCGCCCTAATCGACCGTAACCTGTTTTGGCTGGAAACGGCCAACTGGCCGTATCGCAACCCGGCATTCTATTTCGATTGGTTGTTGGACTCGCTAGACCCAAGCGCCTACATCTCCCTCAATTATGCGCCAGCCGAAAAAAGACTGGATTCGTTAACACGCTTTCTGAGCAACATACCCGCCGCGACCGAACAGATTCAGGCGAATCTGCAACACCCCCTACCTAGTACTTACATCAATTACGGCGTGGCTTCTTTCGGCGGTATGGCCGAATACTTTGCCAACGATTTGCCGCAGGCATTCGTCGATGTGGGTGATGAAGATGCGCAAAATGCCTTCTCAGCAGCGATTGTGGATGCAGCCGCCGCCATGCAGACTCTGGCCGGTTATCTAAAATCCGGCGAAGATCGCGCCACCGACGCTTATGCGCTGGGTGAAGAATTGTTCCTGCAGATGATTCGCGACAGCGAAGGGGTCGATATTTCACTAGACGAATTACAAGCTATCGGCCAGGCCGATATGCGGCGTAATCAACAGTCGCTGCGCAGTGCTTGCACTAAGTTCGCGGCAGGCAAAAGCATCAAACAGTGCATTGCAAAAATGGCGGCCAATAAACCAGAGGGAGCTACCGTCGCCGGCGCAACCGCGCAGCTCGCGGGTCTTAAGGCGTTTCTGGTCGAACAAGACCTGGTGTCGATCCCTGGCAAAGAAGAGGCTCTGGTGCGCGAGTCGCCGCCGTACGCGCGTTCCAACTTCGCTTATATCAATATTCCCGGACCGTATGAGAAAAACCAACCCTCGATTTATTATATTTCCCCGCCAGACAAGAGCTGGTCAGCGGCAGAGCAAGCCGCCTACGTGCCAGGTAAATCCGATTTGCTATTCACGTCCGCGCACGAAGTGTGGCCGGGCCACTTTCTCAATTTCCTGCACGCCAAACGCTCGGACTGGATTTTCGGCCGTATTTTTGTCGGCTATGCGTACGCCGAAGGCTGGGCGCACTACACCGAGGAGATGATGCACGAAGCCGGCCTGAATGGCGGCGATCCCGAAACCGAAATCGGCCAACTGAGTAATGCGCTACTACGTAACGCACGCTTTTTATCGGCCATCGGCTTGCATGCTGGAGAAATGTCAGTTGAGGAATCCGAACGTTTGTTTCGCGAGGAAGCGTTTCAAGATGTGGGCACCGCTCGTCAGCAAGCAGCACGAGGCACCTATGACCCGGCGTATCTCAACTACACGCTTGGCAAACTGATGATTCTGCGCTTACGTGAAGATTGGACCCGCGAGCGTGGCGGGCGCGACGCATGGAAGGAATTCCACGACAAGTTCTTGTCCTATGGAGGACCGGAGATTCCCTTAGTGAGAGCGCAGATGTTGGGTGGACAGCCTGAGGCAGTGTTTCCCGAGCGATAACGCTAGCGCCGTTAATCGGCTTTGCTGGCCGCCCTTTCGCGCAGCATTTTGTTCGCAGTGGCAAGCTCGGCGGTTCTCTCCCGCACACGTTGTTCGAGCAATGCGTTGCTTTCTTGCAGTTGCTGCACCGCCAATTGACGGTCACTAATGTCCAAGGCCATAGCCATGAATACTGGCTTTGATTCGAAGCGGGCACGCTGCACATGCAGCTCGACCGGGTAACGCGAGCCGCTCTTACGCTGCAGAAAAGTTGTCAGGGCCGTCTTGTCGTGACTTTCATCACGCAACTGGCTAATGAGTACATCCAGCGCTTCCTCGCTCAAGTCGGGTGCAATATCGAGCGGCGTGAAGGTCCGCATCTCGTCCATGCCGTAGCCGAGGTTGTTGTGCGCGCTGCGGTTCACATGCACAAATTGTAGCGACTGCTGATCGCAGATGTAAATCTCATTCAGCGAAGCCTCGAGCACTTCACCAAGTTGCGCAGCTTTCTCCAGCGCATTCAGCTTGTCGGTCACGTCTTGTTGCACACCCACAGAGTGCGTGACACCACCACCAAGGTTGCGTGCCGGTGAAATCGCCATTTCGTTCCAGAATTCAGTGCCATCTTTTTTATAGTTCTTGAGTGTGACGCTGCAGCTTTCTTCTACCGTTATGGCTCGGCGCAGTTGGC
>JBPCXM010000365.1:0-7103 GCA_051008535.1 Pseudomonadales bacterium
GCGTTCGGCGCATCCAACGCGCCGGTGGTGCGGGCGCGATGCATGGCACGGCGAATACCCGAACCGGCGAAACGGGTCACATTCAGGCTCACCAGCAGAGTTCCTAATACAGCTAAGATGCTGTAAAAGCTGAAAGGAACACTCTGGAAAAAGAATTTCAATCGCTCCGCTTCGGTACTGAGAAAGCTCACGCCAGGAATAAAAATAAGCGCTTGTATGTAAATCGGCCAGGCATTGAAGGCCAACACGGAGGCAATTGGAGAAGCGGTTGAATCGACAATATAACTCAATTCCTCGTGGCTGATGTTCTCCTTGTCTGCCAGCGGTTTGACCGAAGTGCCGACTAGTACTGTGCTCACCGTTCCACCCTGAAAGAATATTACCCCCAATAGCCAGGCCGCCAGTTTCGCGCTGCGTGGGCCGCGCACAAAACGTTCGGTCATAAACTCGGCAAACGCTTGCGCGGCGCCGGTGCGCGACCAGATGCCCATGAGGCCGCCCAGCAGCCAGAGATACAGCAATAACACGCTGGCGGCACTGGTAGTCGCCAGACTGGGTACTAACACCTGATCGGTAATATCAAACCGACCCAACATAAAGGCGCCCACAACAATACCGCTGAACAAGGCCGTTAACGGCTCGCGAGTCAGTAAGCAAAGGGCGATTGCGACTATGGCTGGCAACAAAGAAGCCAAACCAAAATGGAATTTTGCTTCCAGCAAGGAATAGCGTTGGCTGCTCGTACCATCCCCGATTACCTCCTCGACGACCCACTGCTGTTTGAGTGCCGGCTTCGTTTTAACTGTATTCAGCGCAGCTTGGTTGAGAACCGACTGTTCATATGGTACATAGTCGACAACGCCTTGTTCTTCACCTTTGTACGTATATGCAAGATCACCAGCGTCGTTGTGGTAGACCTGATAGGTCGATTTTTGCTCGCGCCAGGTAGGCGATACAAAATAGTTAACATACAGTGCGGCCAATAGGCCAATGCACATAACCCAGAAGGCCGGGCGCAAGAGCGGTTGTAATATCCCTAGCCGCGATTGACCAACATCAACGTCGGGTTGGACTACCGTACCGGTTGCTGCCTCTTCTATTGATCCAAGGGGCTCACTATGGCCTTTATGACTTGCAACAATGTCATTATTTTTTTCCTTCATGTCTCCCGCCTGCTGAACGAGTACGTATTCTTAGTACTATAACAATTCCTGTACGGCGCGATGAGCCTGTGTAATCGCAGCGTTAGTATCAGCCTCGGCGCCCGCATCCGAATTGGCGATAACTATGCGGCCGCACTGTTGCCTGCCGATCACCCAGGGCTTGCTGTTCTCGTCCGGCCAGTCTGGCTCCCACAGTAGATCTGGACTGTAAGCGTAACCGTGCGCCCAACGGTTAACGGTAATCGCCTGGATATCCCTCTCTGCGTCAAAGCCGACGCCAGCTAGCGCTTGGTCGAGTTGATCGAGTGCATGGTGTTCAAAGCTTGAGAACGGTGTAGACAACAGTTGCCGACGGCCGGCACGCCATTGTTCAGAACCCTTGATTTCCTTGAAATAAGGCACGTGACACATATGCAAGGTCATGGGCTGGTCGGGGTTAACGCCAAACTTATAGTCGCCCATAGATACCGGATAATCTAGCTCCACCTGTTTGTAAAAATCATTAGTGTAATAAGCAAATGATGCCCCCAACTCAGCAAACGCGCGCCAGTTTTTAACCAACACTTTAGTATATGTAATCGGCACTTTCACGTTGTAGCTAAGACCTTCAACTTGTTTTTCTGGTAAGTCTGGACAGAGGTACGGAATCGCGCTGTTGTAACACGCCATCACGCATTTTTTCGCGCGCACTGCATGAGTAGCGTTTTTATGTACAAACGTCACATCCACTGCCCTGGCATCGGCCGTATGCTGCGCGTTGACGACCGTGCTGTTCAACCGAATTTTGACGGCAGCATCCTGACGATCAAGCATTGAATAGTCGATTCGTGTCGTTACCACATCTTCCATCGTTGAGCCAGGCACGGCTTTGGGTAACAAGGCGCGCACCAGCAATCGTGCAACGGAGGCATTGCCGTCGGGAAAATGAAAGATGTAGGGTTCATCCCCGCGATGACCGACGCGCGGCATCGTATGTTGCAAGCCTGGCATACCACCGCCATCATCGTATTCCTGCACGAGTATAGCCGGAACTTCTTCGATACCCACGCACCAGAAGCTAATGCCCCAGCGGCGATACATTTCGAGCACCTGCTGGTCAACCTTTGCATAGTCTTTGAGGAAGTCGTAGTAGCTTAGCTTGCTGAGCAATTTGTGCTTTTCCTCGCGACTCATGCCTGGCAGATAATCACGCTTGTCGGTAAAGAGGCGCACCAGATCAGCTTTCGCTTTTTCATTCATTGGTGTTTGCGTGGCGAACTCTTGCCAACCGATATCACCATAACCCACCACGAGTTTTTGCTCGCCAAATGTGTTTTTGTCGAAGACCACTGCTTTGCCAAGCTTCATGTCGGCGTACAAGCTCTGATGAAAGTATTGGTAAAATTTTTCCAGCTCGATACCAATGTCTGCTAACAATTCCCTGGCGACATCGGTATATGCCGACGGCGTATCGATCGACTCGGTGCCGCCGTAACCGATACGCCTATCGCCATTGATATTGAATTCGTTGCGCTTGGCATGGCCGCCAAAATCATCGTGATTGTCGAGAATAAGTATGCGCGCTTCGGGATGGTTTTTTCTATAAAAGTGCGCTGCAGATAAGCCACTGATGCCCGCTCCTACCACCACAAGGTCATAGCTTTCTTGAATTTTTCCAGGTCGCCAACGTTTTCCAGAGACGCGCGCGTGCATAGTTTCCCACGAGCCGTTGTGACTGCCGCGCAGCCCCGTCAATGCAGGCGGGTAATAATCTTTGCCAAGTGCAAACGATAATGCTTCGGCGCCAAACACTTCGGTCCAAGGCGACAACAACGATGTACCGATGGCAATTTGGGTACCGTTAATAAAATCACGTCGTGTGATTTTATCCATCTGAACTCCTCCCATCGTCGTTTTAATTGCATGAAGTATAAAGCAGAAGCGCATAAGCTGAACAGCGAACCCTTCGTCGCATGACTCTACCTGCAGCTCTACTTGGATTAGTTAGCATAACCTGTCACTATTCACGCAGAAGTAAAAATAAGGAATTGCCATGACCGAGCTATTATCACGCATACTGTTTTTTGTAGTCTTGTGTACTCAGGCCGCCTGTTCAGATAACGACAACGACAATGACGGCCCTGGCATAATCGACGAGCAGCCAAGTTATTCAGCGGAAATCACGCGCACCCAATATGGCATCCCACATATCAATGCTGACGATTGGGGAAGTCTAGGCTACGGTCACGGCTACGCATTCGCGCAAGACCGGTTCTGCATGCTGATGCACGAAATTATTCGTGCAGCTGGTCAATCCTCAGAATTGCTAGGTGAAGAGTTGGGAGATGTGAACACCGACCTTCTTTTTTCATTAGTGAACAATAATGAAGATGGTCAACTTGAGGAGCAATACTTAAGCCAGCAACCCGAAGAAGTACTCGAACTGGTTGAAGGCTTCGCCGCGGGTGTGAGTCGTTACCTCGATGAAACGCCTGTTAATGAACTCCCCGATACCGACCCCGCCTGCCGAGGTGAGGATTTCGTAAGGCCTATCGCCGCTATCGATTTGTGGAAGTACTTTCGATTGATTCAACTACAGGGTAGTACTGACCAAGGCATTATAAAAGATGCCATACTTTCGGTTACTGGCCCAGGCGAGTCGACAGCGGTGTCTAAGCGTAGTCCTTCGACAGCTAGAAAATCGAAGCGGAGTTTTGTGGATGCATCGCTAGGCAGCAATGGCATTGCGTTGGGTCGCGACGCAACACAAAACGGAAGGGGTATGTTATTGGGTAACCCACATCAGCCCTGGTTTGGTGTTGGCTCTTGGTATCAGGTGCACCTGACTATCCCGGGAGAATACGATTCCATGGGTGCGGCCCTGGCTGGTTTTCCAATGATAGGAATTGGCTTCAATAAAGACCTTGCCTGGACGCAAACAGTTAGCCTGGCAAGTCGCTTCACGCTGTTTGAACTCAAGCTTAATCCCGAAAATCCATTGGAGTATATGGACGATGGTGAAGCGAAACCAATTACGCAGGAGACCATATCGATTAATGTGACCCGGACTGATGGTAGCGTCGACACAATCGAGCATACCTTTTACCGCTGGGAGTTTGGCCTGATTGTCAACCTCGAATCGGCGGCGGCCGGCATCTCTCCCGCAGTGGCAACCACTTTTGCGGGTTGGCCGACGGCGGCTGGCACTGTCTACGCGTTTCGTGACGCCAATATTGATAACCTTCGTGGTATCGATATGTGGATTAAGGTGGCGCAGTCTGAAAATATCAGTGAGCTTGTAGATGCCTACAAGCTGATTGGTAATCCTCTATTTCATACCCTGGCGGCTGACCGCAACGGGGATATGTTTTATGGAGAAATTTCCGCCATACCAAATGTCACTCAGGAAAAGTTGGATGATTCGTCAGCGGCATCAATGCAGCAGTGTTATCACTAACAAATCAGGCGATTGTGGTTTTGGATGGCGACCGTAGCGAGTGTCAATGGGGGGTGGATGATGATGCACCAGAGGGTTCCGGGCTATTCGGCTTTAACAGTTTGCCCTCTTATTCGAGTACTGATTATGCTGTCAATAGCAACGACAGCTATTGGTTGAGCAACACCGAAAACCCATTGGAAGGCTTTCCACAGGTGATGGGTTTCATAGGGGGAGAAGGTGAACAGCAGGCCCTTCGAACCCGAATTAATCATGAGATGGTAGCGGCACGCTTAGCAGGAACCGATGGCTTCGATGACAGTCCTGGTTTTACAGTGGATAGCCTGCAACGTTTGATGTATGAAAATAGAGTGGCGGCAGCGGAGATTACGGTGACTGACATCTTGGCGGTGTGTGATGAAGTGCGTAGCGCCGATGGCGGCTCTCCCTCTGAATCGTATCTGCTCGCCTTTGCCGCGTGTGGTCAGCTGGCTTTATGGGATAAAAAGGCCAACCTCGACAGTCAAGGGACTCAAGTTTTTACGGAGTTTTGGCGCTACCTACGCTCACAACTGACCGGTGGTTTCAGTAATGTTGTTAGCAGTGATGACTTTTGGCGTATCGACTTTGATCCCGCCCAACCTTTGACTACACCGCGCGGAGTCGATACCACTAACATCGTTGCACAAACGCTAGTTATAGATGGCTTGAGCGAAGCGGCGCGCCGTTTAAACGAATCCAACGTGGAATTATCAAGACCCTGGGGGGAAGTCTCGGTGTTTCCGCGAAACGGCGTCGATATACCCATTCATGGAGGTGATGGCAGCATGGGTGTGTTTGGTGCGATTTCGTCTGGCCTCTCCGATGGTGGCTACCGCAATATTCGTGCCGGCAATTCCTATATTCAAACCGTCACGTGGGATGACAGCGAGTGCCCCATTGCCGAAGGTATTCTTACTCACTCACAGTCGATAGATCCAGCGTCACCTCACTATAGCGACCAAAGTGAGCTCTATTCCTCTAAGGCTTGGGTGAGCTTCCCGTTTTGCGATACGAATATAGAGACTGAGGCGATTGCTGAAACTCTGACTATTCAAAACTAGGCCGTTGAAACCGTAATGGTTTTCTTGTATTTCCAATGCAAGAGTACTTAATGTTTTATCTCCAGCGACAGAGCAATGCGCGAACCAGTTGTCTCTTCGTAAAAAAGTTCATCCACGGCGCCCCAAGTATTGTGGTAGCTCAAACCTACGGAGAGAAAACCCAACTCGCGGGAAACTCCTACTTCGAGGTATGAATAGCTCGCATCGTATGCCGTGTGGAGATCGTAATAGCCGTAAAACGTCGAGACCTTGAGGTTGGCAAAAATATCGACTTCGGTACCCAATTGATATACCCATCCATCTGCGCCTGAACCAAAAACATCGTTGCTATAGCCGATCGTCGCGCACAAAAACTCTTGCCATGTAACCGTGCCTAACATCTCGCCGTAGTCGTAATCGAGCTCCGTATTGGCGCCAGGAAACAGATACTGTACATACATGAGGTCAACAGTCCAGCGGTCATCAATCGCAGTTTCGAAGCCGATGGCGATATCAAGTTCAAGATCTGCGCCATCATCTGGCTCTCCGTCAGCTACAAAATCTACGGTTGAACCCCATGCTGAAGCATAGAAACCGCTCTCGAACTCGGCGTCAATCGAACCCTGCAGCGCAACCTGACCCATTGTTTGCGAGACGCCGCGAAAGACATAGTCCGAAGTAATGCCGAACGTTGCACTAAGCGCACCGTCCCCGTCAATAGCATCCGCCTGTGTGGTACGAGTGAATAGCGCTAGGATTGCTAGCCCACATACCGCATATTTTAAGCGTGCAGTCGGGAATTCTTGCAACGCGGTCCTTTGCTTGATGCAACTCTTGTAAATGTGAATTGACATACGCCTCTCCTTGGCCTCCCGTCGACTAATCTTCAGGAGCATGCGGACGATTCCGTAAAATCGACGGTCGTCATAATTAATAACGAATGACAGGACAAAAATGGTTTGGCGAGTCTGACAGCGCGACAATCAGTGAGGCGTGATTGTCCAGGTAAATACTTCAGTGCAGCAGTGCATTACTCCGCCGAATGCCGGTCCAATAATATGGATAGGCAAGCCAGCGTCTCGTCTGCGCACCGAACAAACCGAATCAGCTTGTCACATGCTTAGTTAATCGATGTGAACTTGTTTGTGGCCGAAGACCACGCTCTGCAGAGTCTTGGGGGGAACTGTAAAGAAAATGGTCGGCGGAGTAAATTCCACTGACGTGTTAGTACGATAGTGTTATACGAACTACTTTTATCAGATTTAAAGACGAACTGAATTGGTTCCAGTGGGCAATTTAGAAATACCACTCCGCAAGGCGTCTGGCATCAACCCCGCCAGCAATCTCAATTATTATGCGCATTGAGAACGAAGAATAAGCAGAACATTTGTTAGTTCACCCCTTGGACGACGGGAATATTGATCGTGCTATCGAGCACCGATT
>JBPCXM010000366.1:0-11030 GCA_051008535.1 Pseudomonadales bacterium
AGAACTAATTCTCCACTTTCAACATATACTCGGCAACCGCGATTCGCGTTTCTTCGTCCAGATAATCCTGCGGCGGCATCTCCGGGTAATCCTGCCGTTTCTTAACAGGAGCGGCAATGTATTCCGCTAGCCCTTTCGGGTTATCCATATACATGGCTTGGATGATTTTAACCGGCGGTCCTATCATACGACCTGTATAGGTATGGCAGCCTGAACATATACCGAGGTAGGCAATTTCGCCACGGTCTTCTGCTTTAATTTCACGTGGAGGCACTGGCGCTAACAAGTAGGTATCCGTGGCGACGGTATTGGTGAAATCGCACTCGGCCCACTTGTCGACGCCCACGGTGATGTAGCGGTGGCGATTGACAATGCAACTGTCTTTGCTGTTGCCGACGCGAACGATATCCGGGCTGCCGGTTTTAAACTCGGTGAGCATCACAGCCTTGACTTCGTCAATCGTGTCATAGCCGTTGTTGAGCATGATGTTGTCGAGGATTTTGACGTGATCGGGGTTGGGGTCAGACTCCGGGTCAATGGTCACGTTGGCGGCATTGCCATGATCGGTCACCAGCACGCCCGCAGTTTTGTTGTCGCTAATAACATTGCCTTCGACAACCACGTCGTCGGCGGCCATTATCAGGATTCCGGTTCCCGGAGGTATGCCGGCAACGGTGGAACCGGGCGCACCGAAGTTATCGTGATTGTTGCCGACCACAAAATTGTGCCGAATGATCACGTCAAACGTCGTTTTAATCGGTAGGCCGGGTGTGATAAAAGCGAGAATACCACCCGTGTTGTTATGTACGTAGTTGTTTTCAACAATGGCATGGCGGCTGTTTTCTATTTCAATACCGGCCACGCTGTCGAACACATCGTTATAGGCGACATGCACGTTGTCACTCATGCCAACATAAATCGCCGCATCTTCTATGCCTGAGATGACGTTGTGTTCTACCACACCGTTCTTACCCAGCTGCGGAAAGATGCCGTAAACGCCGGAATCAATAATGATGTTGTTACGAATTTCAAAATTGTTGCCGGCCTGGCCCATAATGGCGTTGCCCTTGTACTTTATAATCTTGAACCCTTCCACTACGATGTTGTTACCGGAGTACAAGATGGCATCGTTGAGCTTGCCTTCACCGTCTAGCACGGCGCGTTTGCCTTCCTTGATAACACCAATTAAACGAATGCTGTCCTTATCGATATACACGGTTTCCTTGTAGGTGCCGGGCATCACCTGAATAGTAGTGCCAGCTTGCGCGTCTTTGACTGCCTGCTGTATGGATTCGCCGTTTTTTACCACAACCACCGTATCTGACGCGGGTGGACCGGCGACGGCCTTAACCTTGGTCGCGTCGGCGACTTGCTCGGCGTCGGCCTGGAAACCGCCGCTATAGCTGGCGCCTCCTGCGCTTGAGGTGACGGCCGGAGGCGTGTTGGCCGAACCGCTTCTTCCTAGATACATGCCGGCGCCAAAGGCGGCAATGGCGATCACCAGGCCGAGAATTTTACCTGTGCTCATTAGGGTTCTCCTTGCAGTGTTAATGTTGTTGGTTTGTGATCTATTGGCGTGAGCCCGGACGGCACCTGCTTGGGTATCTGTGGTTTGAAGCTTTCATCGGTAAGAGTTTGGAGAAAATCTACCAGTCTATCCAATTCATAATCGCTTAGATCTGGCTCCCAAATATGCCAGTGCAACTGCATGTTAACGCCCTCCGGCACGGCATGGCCGCGGCCCTTAGTGTAAAACTCTACCGTGTCGCGTAGAGTAGCAAAGTTGCCCGAGTGCATATAGGGCGCAGTTGCAGCGATATTGCGTAGGGTCGGCACCTTAAACCCGCCTTTCAATTTGGGCGCGTTATAGGTCTTTTCCGCGCCAATATCCAGCGGCCTTCCCTCTGGTTCTGGCACGCCAATCACGGCTATCTGCTGGTTGGTGAACAGAGGCGGGGTATGACACTCCGCGCAGCGGGCGACAAATGAGCGAAACACATTCATGCCTTCAACTTCTTTGCTGTTGAGGGCGGCGTGATAGCCGTGAGCGTAGCGGTCATAGCGGCTGTTCAGCGAAATCAATGACGCTTCAAAAGCTGCAATAGCAGTGTAAACTTGCTCCAGCGCAATCGTTTTATCTTCTGGAAACGCCTGCTTAAAAAGGCCAACGTATACTGGATTTTCGTTCAGTGTAGCGAGGAGCTGTTCCGGGTTGTTACCCATTTCCTCCGCCGCATAAAGTGGGCCGAGCATTTGCTCTTCCAGCGAATGGCTGCGGGAATCCCAGAAAAAATTTTTCAGAAAAGCAAGATTCCACAGCGTTGGCGCCGACCGGGTGACTTGCTCGCCGGTTACGCCGACGGAGCGGGCACGGCCATCGCTGAAACCCTTGTCCGGGTGGTGACAGCTCGCGCAAGAAGTGGAGCCATCAACAGACAACGCGGGGTCGAAGAACAGGTAACGCCCCAGGTCGATTTGCCGCGGGGTAAAGCCATCGCGGTGCTTGGGCAATGCGGTTTTGGTACCACCGACACCTTGATCTTGCAGTGAGTCGTAGAGCTGGTACATATTGCGCAGCTCACACACACCCGCGTCGGTCAATTTGAAGCCCGGCGGACAGTGCTGGTTTAGGGTAAATTTCTGATCAGCGGCGTTGTTGTTGCCAGCGAAAAGCAGCGCAACGCATAGCAACAAAAGCTGACCAATCTGCATAGCTTAGTTTGAACTAAACTGAGCGTGCATAAAGGCGATGACATCGACCAGATCCTTATCGCCAGGTAAGCTGTCGGCCATCATCGCCATTTGTTTTCCGAACCGATCGTCAGGATGCTGGCCGCGAATACCCTGTTGGAAGTTCTGGTATTGTGTTTTGATATAGCTGGCGCCGAGTATATTCAGGCGTGGTGCGTTAAGTAACGGATTGCCTTCGGCTTTCCCTCCATGGCAGGCGCCGCAGGCTGCCTGATATTGGTTGTTGCCGTTGCGCAAATCGCCCTTTGGTTTATCGGTTGTGGGTATGGCTGGTAACGCGGCGATATAGGCCGACACGTCATTGATCGCTTGTTCATCCACAAGTGTGGCGGCCATGCCACGCATTTGCGCGCCGAGTGTATCCTTGGGATCGGCGCCGCGTACGCCTGATTTAAAATGTTGTAACTGTCGTTGCAGATAGGACACCTCTTGACCCGCCAGGGCGGGGCCTTTCAGTTCGGTATTGCCTTCGCCTTTGGCACCGTGGCAGGCCGCGCAGGGGCCATAGAGCGCTTGACCGGTTTCATTGGCGATGGATTGTGAAGCGGTGATGGTCAGAGGACTTATAAGGCAAAATGCTATAAGGAGACGTTGTTTGATCATATTATGTCTCGTAGTCTGTGTATGGTTAATCGGTAGACAGTGCATCCTAAAGTTGCAGGATTATAGCGGTGTAGAGCGTCAATTCTGCGTTATTTTAATAATCCGTCAGCATTTTCTTGCGTAAATAGCCTATTTCACCTGTTTTCGATACGCAGTGGGAGTCAGTTGATAGCTGTCTTTGAAGGCCTTATTGAATGAGCTCAAGGAGCGAAAGCCGGCATCCATGGCGATGGTCAGCACTGGCAATTTATGCTCCAGCGGGTCGGCCAACCGCTTTGCGGCTTCCTTTACCCGGTAGCTGTTAAGGAAATCATTGAAGTTGCGGTAACCAAGGCCTGCATTAATAGCGGTGCGCAGGCGGTACTGCGGTACTTCCAATTGGGCCGCGACCTGACCAATAGTCAAACCCATCTCCCGATAGGTCACTTGTTGTTCCATCAGTTGCTGCAACGGCTCAATAATATCTATATCTGCACGATCAAGCGGTGTTTTGTCAGCTTGGCCCGATTGCTCTTGTTCATGAGCCTGCCCACTATCGGCGGCCGGCGACAGGACGCCAGATTTATATTGCATTAGCAGCGCATTCGTGGCCAACAGCATGGCGCCTACCGGTAGATATTGTAACCAGGACAACCAGCGCTCACCGGGAAAAAGAACTTCGCGGAAGAAGATCAATGCAAAGATGTAAACCCCGTTAAGCGCACAAAACCACAACCTCAAGCGGCGTCGTGACTCGATTAAGTCGACTCGCCAGTGTTGCGCCACAACCCACAAAGTTAGACTCAACAGAATAAACTCCAGCAACTGAGGCAGCTCGAACAGCAGTAAATGCGGACTGGAACCAACAACAGAGTTAAGCAATGAGCCTATTATTGGTAGTAACACCGTGCTGGCAACCAGGCCAAGCTTCCAGCGCTGTAGTACGAAGTGGTCATCGAATAAGCTAGCGCTGAACAGCCAGAACAGACCCGGAACAGCCGTCGAGATGGAACTGGCGACCCAAGTCAACCCTTCGCTCTGTGCTAACGGCTGCATTAGATATCCGAATATGGCGAACAGCAACACCGCGAACAGCCGTTCCTGGATGGCCCATTGGGACTTGTGCCATAGCAGCAGGGCGCTGAGGACTAACTGCGAAACAGCAAATGCGATGGCGGCGAATAGTAGTGTTTCTATACTCACCTCCGTTTTTTCAAACCAAATACGCTGTGCAAGCACTAGAATTCATTGGAGCGAGTATTAGCGAACGCGATTTCTCCGTCAATGCCAGCGAAGATTCTTCTAGCCCAACCTTACTCGGTAGTCGCCGAGTCGTTGAACGATTCACCATCGACATTTCCTTTAATATCGATCGAAGACCCATGGGTGTAAATATCGATGCTAATCGAGCTTGTCATTCTGAAGAGATACTTGATCCGAACAGCAGAAACCATGCCCGCGACACCCCACCCAGGAAAATAGATTCTACAAATTCTTAGAAAAGAACAGCGCCAGTGGCAATCAAGACCTTGGACTTGAACTATGATCTCGCACTGCTTGTCCTCTTCGACGGTCGTCGACTATGATAGTTCGCTTCTCGAAGAAAGACGGTTTGAATAGATCGTTACCATACTATTCGGAGTTCCCAATATGCCTCTTGTTAAACCCCTTGCACACGACGTCAATGCAGAAGTTGCCGAACTGGCAAAATTCTTCAACGAAACCTTAGGATTTTGTCCAAACAGTGTGCTGACCATGCAGCGCCGTCCTCGAATCGCGAAGGCCTTCATAGAATTGAACATGGCGGTCATGGAGAATAACGGTCGCGTTAGCAGCGCGCTTAAGCGATTGCTCGGCTACGTTTCTAGCCACGCAGCCGGTTGCCGTTATTGCCAGGCACACACTATACGTGCTGCTGAGCGCTACGGTGCCGAGACCGAGCAAATGCAAAACATCTGGGAGTACCGAACGCACGCGGCATTTTCTGAGGGGGAACGCGCCGCGCTAGATTTGGCGCTGGCGGCGTCCACGGTGCCGAATACAGTCGACGAAGAGCTGCAGAACAGACTCCGCGAGCATTGGGACGAAGGCGAGATCGTCGAAATATTGGCAGTCATCGCCTTGTTTGGCTATCTTAATCGATGGAACGACAGTATGGCGACAACATTGGAGGAGGGGGCAGAAGAGTCAGCCACGCAATGGTTGTCAGCCAGCGGTTGGGAGAAAAATAAACACGTCTAATCAGTAAACTCAGGCGCGAATCCCATATCCCAGAGAATCACCGAGCCGCCCATAATGACCATTAGGATCACCATGCAGACACCGACAACCGCGCTGGCAAACAGAAAACCTCTCTCTTCGGGAATGCGCATCACAATCGGAATACCCACGTACAAAAGGTATACCGCGTAGCAAACCGCGGCCACGCCAAGCAATAGCGCCACCCAAAAAATAGGATAGAAACCTATCGCGCCGGCCAGGAACAGAGGGGTGGCGGCGAAACCGGTGATGGCAATACCTTTGCCGATGCTGGAATCCGCGCCGTAGGTTTGCGCCATCCAATGGACCATATAACCAATAAACACAATCGAGCCGACCATCGCAAAATAAAATAGCGGAATGATGCTACGTGCGCTGTTGGCAGTGAGTCGAATGGTGTCGCCATCGCCTACCTGCCAGCCAATTTGCGTCGTGCCCCAATACCAGGCAACGGCGGGGATGATCGCCAACACGATGGAATAGATAATCGCCCGCAGCACAGACTCCGGACAATGGTCGGCAATTAACTGCCATTGTTTCCCCGGAGTTGCAATGATGCCTAATACGTTACTGAACATTTAAATCACCTTTCGCTTACTGCAAACAAATCCTTTGTACTATTGGAATATGTTCTAAAAATTAATTAAATTTCATAAGTTCCGTGAGCAACACTTTGAAATTTATCAAGTTTCAATATTTCAATTTCTTTATGATTAACCGCAATTAACCCCAGCTTTTGCAAGCGACCGAATACGCGGCTGACGGTCTCAACGGTGAGGCCGAAGTAGTTGCCTATATCGATACGCGACATCGGTAAATTGAAATTTGTCGTCGACAGTTTCTGCCGGGCATTACGTGCCGAAATGCTCAGCAGCAACGCGGCTACCCGCTGCTCGGCGGTATTCTTGCCCAGTAAGGTAATCAATTGTTGGTCGCTGGTGATTTTCTCACTCATCAACTGAAAAAAACGGCGCCGTAGGGTTGGGATTGTGGTGCTCAATTCATCCAGCATTTCAAAGGGAATTTCACAAATCGCCGACGTTTCCAGCGCAATCGCTGAGCTCGCGTGCTGGTTTTTACTGATAGCGTCCATCCCCAGAATTTCACCGGGAAAGGAAAAGCTTGTCACCTGCTCTTTGCCGTCATCAGTAATGCGATACACCTTAATGGCACCGGAACGCACAGCATAAACGTTAGCAAATGCGTCGTTTTCCCGAAACAGGTGCGCGCCTTTTTGCAGGGGTCTATTGCGCTTGACAATTTCATCGAGGCTGTCGATTTCGGTCGCTTCCAGCGCAATCGGTAAGCATAACGCAGACAGGCCACACTCGCTGCATGAGGTGCCGTGGTTATGCGGGCAGAACTTAACTGCACCGCTTGCGGAAATCTCAAGACCGTCGTCCATTCTATTCTCAAAGGGCCTCACGCTACACAAGGTCTTCATTATAACAACAAAGTTGGGGTAGAAAATCCATACATTCGTCTACTTGTGTATCAACGCATTTGCGATTGAACGAGTTCTTGTTCGGGCACGATACATGCATCGAACAACATACATATATTACGCAGCACGAACCGTCCTGTTTTGGTTACTCGAAGTTCATCGTTTGTCACGTGCAACAGACCGTCCTCACTCATTTGCGCAAGCTTTGGTAACGCGCTGCTAAAATACTGCACAAATACCACGTCAAAGCGGCGAAGCAGTTCCGTAAAATCAAGCCTTAAGTTGCAGATTATTTGCATGATCACGTAGCGCCGCATTTTATCTTCGTCGCTGAGGTGAAAACCGCGCACTATCGGCAATTCTTGCACGCTTAGGCGCTGGTAGTAGTCAGCGGCGAGGCATTCGTTCTGTGTATAAAAATCTCCGACATTGCTCAACGCCGACACACCGACTCCTAGCAATTCGTTGGCGAAACATGCGCTATAACCCTGCAGATTACGCCGTAGCTCACCCGATTTTTGCACCTCGCATAGCGCGTCATGCGGGCGTACGAAATGATGCATGCCAATAAGAACATAACCATTGGCGACGAATGTTTGGCAGGCCATTATTCGCAATGACATTTGCCGCTCGGCACCGCAAAATTTATTTCGCTCGCTTGCCTGTGGCTCCGGAAAGCGGGCGGGAGCTTGCGTGTAGTCCTGGAGCATGATGCGATCGGGTCCCAAGTCAACAAGTTGCTGCAGGGTTTGCCGGAAAGCATCAATGCTCTGTTGCGGATGACCGTAAACTAGTTCAAAACTCAGCGTGTCGAATGCGTATCCCCGCACCATGTCACACAGATCCTGCATAGTCTCAATAATAGGTAGCAGTGCGCAATCGAAATCTTGTATGGCAACGCGGATGTGGTTGAAGCCAAGCCCTTTTAGCAAAGCCAGTTTTTCCTTGTCGGCCGTCAAAGGGTCGATTTCTATGGTGTATTCCCTGTTCGGACTATCCAGTAAATTGAAATGACTGGCGGTGCGATGCATCAGTTCGGTCATTTCCGCCGGCGTTAGGTAAGACGCCATCCCGCCGCCCCACTGTAGTTGCGTCACGGGTCTTTTGGTGCCGAACAAGGTTGCTTGCAGCTCAATCTCTCGAGTCAGATGATCCAGGTAGGTTTGCGCCTTTTGCTGGTCTTTGCTGACCTCATGGGTACTCGTGCAGTAATGGAAATCATAGACGCAAAAAGGGATGTGTATGTATAGGGACAAGGGTGCAATCGAAGAGCACTGCTGCTGCAATTTACACAGGTAGCCGTGTACATCAAAAGGTTGCTGGAACCGGGCGGCCGTAGGGTACGAGGTATAACAAGGCCCGCCGGTATCGTATTTTCTGATCAGTGTGCTGTCCAATACTTGAGTTCCTGTGACTCGCTGTGGCATTTTTTCTTTCCACGAATATCTGCGGTGGACAGTAACCAAAGCGTGATCGGGAAACCTTGATATGAATCAAGTTATTCGTATTAAAACGTCGCTGTGAATAGTGTGCTGGAATAACCTCGGCGGCGCTTGATTTATATCAATACAAGCGCCGCGCTAAACAACGAAACTATGCGTGTTTTCAATTAGTTAAGGAAAAGCGCATGAAAAAAATGTTACCTGTATTATTTCCTGCAATATGCACTACCATTGGCTTGACCCTGGCCGCCATTGCGACTGCACACGAAGCAGGGGATTTTATTGTACGGTCGGGATATGCAAACGTAGAACCCGATGATTCCAGCGGTGCGCTGGAGCTGAATGGCGATCGAGCCCCGCTTGCAGGTGCGGAGGTGGGCGTAAAAAGCGACGCGCAACTGGGTTTAACAGTGGCCTATATGTTTACCGAACATCTAGGCATGGAGCTATTGGCCTCTACACCGTTCGAGCACGAAATCACAGCAAAGGGTGCCGGTGTCGATAAAGTAGGCACGGCCAAACATCTACCCCCCACACTGAACCTGCAATACTATCCTATGAGCGCCGACTCCGCGTTTCAGCCTTACGTCGGTATAGGTGTGAACTATACGGTATTCTTCTCCGAAGACGTATCGAACGAATTCGAAGCTGCACTGGGCAATAGCGATATGTCGCTGGATGACTCTTTCGGCCTGTCACTGCAAATCGGCGCCGACTATTCATTTAACGACCGCTGGATGGTAAACGCCGCCGTGTGGCGTCTCGATCTGGCAACCTCGGCCGACATTGACATTGATACAGCGAATGGCCCTGCCAGTTTGCAGGTGGATGTTGATATTGATCCGTGGGTTTATATGCTGGGTGTAGGTTATAAGTTCTAATCACGTATCAAGTTGTCAGTGATTTTGCTGTGCGTGTCAGCCTTGAGGCACGTGCAGCACCGACGACGCGCAATTGATGTCATGGACCCACAGGGCAACCACCACAAATAACATAGGCTCCGCTCGGATCATTCAGACGGCCAATGAAATTGAGATCCTGACGCATCCTCTGCACAATCTGCGAGATAGAGTCGATATTAGCCTGCGGTCTGGCAATCGACACAGCAGACATTAATTCACGCAGAACCAACTCTTCGATTGAGCGCTCGGGCTCTACATACCACACTGAGTAGTCCTCAACGTCAGCCAAACGCGCAGCCGCCTCGATGGCTTGCTCCAGGTCACCCATATGATCCACCAACCCCAGTTCCAAAGCCTTCTCACCGGTCCAGACTCGCCCCTGGGCGATCTCATGGACTGCGTCTGAGTCCATGTTGCGCCCCTTAGCCACGGTCGTAAGGAACTGCTGGTAGCCGGCTTCAATTACCGTTTGCAGCACCTCTCCGTAGACGGGCGAAACACCCCGCGCAAGGCTGGCGCCGCCAACGATTGGGGTCGTGGCTACGCCATCGCTATGCACGCCGTAACGTGCGAGGGTTTTTTCGAAGCTGGGGATGAGTCCGAAAATACCAATGGAACCGGTGATCGTCGTCGGTAAGGCCCAAATCTCATCGGCTGTCGCCGAGATCCAGTAACCTCCTGATGCGGCCACCGAGCCCATGGAGGCGACCACCGGAATACCCGCCTCTTGTGCGGCCTGCAACTCGCGCCGAATGATCTCTGATGCGGTTTTGCTACCGCCGCCGGAATCTACCCGCAGCACAATGGCTTTGACCTTGTCATCCTGAAGTGCTTTTCTTATCAGTTTGGTCAACGTCTCGCTACCGATTCCGCCGGGGTCGGCGTCGCCATCCACGATAGTGCCCACAGCAGTAATGACCGCGACTCTGCTGGATTTTTGTTTCTCCGGTTTTCCGACGGCGCCGAGGTATTCCTCGTAGCCGAGGCCACGATACTCGTTATTTTCCTTGTCTTCGCCGGCCAGCTCGATAAGGTAGGTGCGGCGCTCATCGTCGCTGACCAGACGATCAACCAACCCCTTTTTCAAGGCTAAACGAGAAAGATTGCCGTCAACCAGGCGAATCTGGTTCGGCGCGTCGTGCAGGAATGTGTTCAAACTACCTTTATCCAGCCCGCGGGTGGTTTCAACGGCGCCGGTATAGGCATCCCACCACTTGTCCATGATTGCGAGGCGCGCCTCCCGGTCTTCGTCAGACATGCTGTCACGAAAGAATGGCTCCACAGCGGACTTGTACTTGCCCACCTTAAACAGATTGATGGACACATCGGCGTTGTCCAACAAAGTCTTGTAGTAAGTACGGAACATGCCAAAGCCTTCGGGCACGGCGATGCCCTCCGGATTCAATAGCACCTTGTCGGCCTGGACTGCTAACAAAAGCGCCGGCTGGCTATAGTTTTGTGCAATAGCGATGACTTTCTTGCCACTGGACTTGAAATCGGAGATAGCCGCAGCGACACGTTCGAGTTTTGGTAACAGCCCACCTTCTAGTTTGTCCAGCTCCAGCACCAGCAGGCCGATTCTCTTATCATCTTTCGCCAATGCGAGGGCATCGATAATGTCCTTCACCAGCGCCTGTTGCGGCACATCGC